>JAMPKV010000018.1 GCA_039962225.1 Microcoleus sp. AS-A8 | reverse complement strand
TATGGTGGCACAGGCAACGACACCTATGTGGTAGACAGCTCCTATGACACGGTTTCCGAGTACGCATCAGAAGGCACGAATGATTGGGTCTATTCTTCTGTCAGCTACAGCCTAGGTAGCAATGTAGAAAATCTCTACGTGATGGGAACAGCCTACTCTGGCTACGGCAACAGCCTCGACAACGTCATCTACGGCAATAGCTCGAGTAACTACCTCGATGGTGGTACGGGCAATGACGCGATGTATGGTGGCTACGGCAATGACATCGTAGTCGGTGGCTATGGCAATGACACCGTGAATGGCTATGGCGGTGGTAGTACAGAAGTTGACTACCTCTATGGTAGAACTGGCGGTTACAACTACGGGTACGCTGATGCTGATACCTACGTTCTCGGTGACGCCTACGGCGCTTACTACAATGGCGCTTCTAGCTACGCTATCGTGACAGACTACACCTACTCCGAAGGCGACAAAATCCAACTATATGGCAGCTCTAGCAACTACTACTTAGGTTATGGCAACTACGGCGGTACCAGTGCTACAGATACCTACCTCTACTCCTATAGCGCCTCTGCTGGTTACGATCTGGTTGGTATCGTTCAAGATGCAACCACTCTCAACATCAGCTATGTGTAATTAGCACGGTTGGACTGGATGGGATTCGCTAAGTCTCCGAGTTTGTCGTTGCTTAAGCTAACAATCCGTTTAATGTAGATTGGAAACCCCCAGTCTACATTTTGCGTTGATGAAGCCTCGGCTGTGCCGCATGAGGGAGTTTCAGGTTGATATTTTGCAGATGTCGAGTCGGAAATAGCGGCAAACTCTAGTGTTTTTTCCCAGAACCTGCGATCGCCCTTTGCTCCGTTTCCTCGTATGCTCTTCGGCTTGAGCAATCACCTTGGGTGGTGCCCTTTTGGGGCGATCGAAAATCCCCGACGGGTAGCTCGATTCTCTGCTAAGAGTACCTGAAAACTCACGCGATTGCTCATTTCACCACTTCTCACTTCCAACGTCCAGTTGCCAGGGCGAAGCTGCCAGAACAAAGAATTCGATGAATCCATGGCTAGCTTTTGACCATTCAGCCACCACTCCACAGGCTGGGTTGGTGTTGCCGCGAGTTTAAACTCTAACCGTTGCACAGCATCTGATTCGGTTGGGTATAACAGGAAAGAATCCCCCTGCCGAGGAGACACAATCTTTAGATGATTACCCGATAAAGATAATTCTCCCCCCTCTGGCAATGTCTGCGAAACAGAGGATAACGTCGCTTCACGCGGCTGCATGGCTAACCACTCGTTATATTCCTCCGGTAAATTCAGCCGATATTGTGAGGGTTGCCCATCGCTTCCTGAAGATACCCCTTGATAAAAGGTATCTGGATGGCGTTCGTATTCGCCCAAGTCTTCTGGATAGAAGTATTCCTGCACCACTGAAGGACAAGCTGGAGTTGGGCGCATTCCAGAAAGAGCACACACCGGTCGTTGCACTAAACCGGAAGGAGGCGAAAAGCCTGTCGGTTCTTGATGTTCGTGTAGGTGTAGCATAATCCGATTCCAGAGTGGGGCTGCACCCGTCACTCCAGAAACCTGCCGCATCGGTTCGCCATCAAAATTGCCCACCCAAGTTGCAACCGTATAGTCGGTGGTAAATCCCACCGTCCAAGTATCCCGATAATTCGAGGAGGTGCCCGTTTTAACGGCGACTGGAAACGGTAGATTAAGCACCGAGTCAACACCAAAGGCTTTCGCACGGGCATGAGGGTCACTTAACATATCAGTAATCAGTGCCCAAGTTGTAGCGGTGCCAATTGGCTTTTGATGATGGTTTTCCGGATTAAGGAAAGTTTTGGGGGAACTCATCTGAGTTACCAATGGTTTAACTTGTCCTTGGTTCGCCAAGATCAGATAAGCGTGGGCTAACTCCCACAGACTCACTTCACCACTGCCCAACGTTAACCCTAATCCGTAATAGTCTGGAGGATGAGTTAAGTGTGCAAAGCCCAGTTGATGCAATCGTTGCAAAAACGTTGGCACTCCAACTTTCTCCAAAACCCGCACGGCTGGAATATTCAGAGAATTCGCTAAAGCCACCCGAACTCGTACCGGCCCTTGAAAGGTTTCGCTATAATCCGCAGGACTGTAGAGTTTCGCCCCAGGAATGGCGTAACGAGTTGGCACATCCGCTAAGACGGTATTGGGGCGAATAATGCGGTTTTCTAGAGCCAATTCATACACAAAGGGTTTCAGGGTAGAACCGGGTTGGCGTAAGGCTTGGACTCCATCATTTCGACCTAATTGGGCTTCCAAAAAGTAATCGGGAGAGCCAACATAGGCTAAAACTTCATCTGTATGGTTGTCTATCACCAAGGCGGCGGCATGATGGACATTATTCGGGGCGAGGGTGCGAATAATTTGCTGTACTTGGGCTTCTACAAATTGTTGCAGAGGACGGTCTAGGGTGGTTCGGATTTGGGACATCCGATTGGGGCTTGGGGATTTGGGATTTGGGATGGATGAATGGGGGAGTTGACTGGCTACCCAAAATAAGAAATGGGGGGCGGCAAGAATGCCTTGTTGACGCGATTGAAGGGAAATTTTTTCTTCGTAGGCTCGATCTGCCTGCTGGCGGGTGATATAGCCGTCTTTAACCATACGGTTGAGGACGTATACCTGCCGCCGTTTTAAGGGTTCCCAATAGTCGTAAGGATTAAGATAGTTGGGATTGTTGGGGATAGCGGCAAGGATGCTGGCTTGGGCAATGTTGAGTTCACTTGCAGACATGCCGAAATAGATGCGGGAGGCGGCTTCTACTCCATAGATATTCCCGCCCATGGGCAGTCGGTTGATGTAAGCGTCGAGAATTTCCTGTTTACTCATGCCTGCGGCTAAGCGCCAGGATAGCCAAATTTCACCGAGTTTGGCCGATAGCGTGCGGGGCGCAGGTTCAAGCATCCGGGCGAGTTGCATGGTAATGGTGGATGCGCCACTGGTAATTCTGCCGGCCTGAATGGAACTGACAAGCGATCGCGCAATCGCCTTCATCTCCAAGGCACCATGTTGATAAAATCGCCCATCTTCTGCCGCTAGAATCGCCTGGATGAAAGGGGGAGATACCTGTTCAAGGGGGAGTACAGCCGTATGGTCTTGGTCACGGGTGAGCAGGGTTCCGAGGGGGAGTCCGTTGCGATCGCTAAATTCAACAGCTTGTTGATCTTGAATTAGATCGCTAGCGCGAATCGGAGCTAGATTAGGAAGCGATCGCACCACAAGTCCCAGAAGCACCACAACTAGGGTCAGTTTCCAGAACCGCCGATGTGAACGGTTCAACCTCTGCCAAACCTTCTGCTGAATGTAATCCCTCATAAGACAAAGGATGGAATTACTAAATTAATTCTGTTCTTTACCCCACCTTATCCTTTCGGTCGGGATACAAGCTGTAAATTGCGTTGAGACCCAGTTTTTAATTCTTGGTGATGTAGCATTGAGCAAAAAACTCCCAAGTTAAACTACATGAACTGTTTCTCCAGACAACTCGAGATCGCCAGTTAAGGATGCAACTTAAACTGGCTTCTATTTTTTCTGGCTGTAAGGGTTATGAATTCATTAAAATTAAAAGATATTATCATAATTTATCGATAAAATCTGTTTATCTATATGTTGCGTCGCTTAAAAATAATTGGTAATAAAATAAAAATATTTTTTCATAGCAAAAATTCAGCCTATTTAAAGATATGAGCTAACTCCATTGTTCTCGATGAGAAGACCAATCGTCCGTATAACCCCATGGTGAATGCAGGAGCGATCGCCACTGCTGATTTAATTAAAGGTAATGGGGGAACCGAACGGCTCAAACGCCTCCTAGATATGTTTCGGCGTTATACCGGACGAGAGCATGATATTAATGTGCCAGTCTTCTTGTCGGAGAGAGCCACGGGTCATCGAAATCGCGCGATCGCTTACTTAATGCGGAATTTTGGCATGATTAGTGAGCAAATTGATGAAACCCTTGACCTTTACTTTCAGCACTGTTCGATGATGGTTAATGGTCGTGATCTAGCGATGATGGCTGCAACCCTAGCCAATGGTGGCATGAACCCAATCACCCAAGAACGTGCGATTGATGAGCGCTATGTCCAGGATGTGATTAGTGTGATGCTCACCTGTGGGATGTACGACTACTCTGGAGAGTGGACTTATCGAGTGGGGATGCCTGCCAAAAGCGGAGTTGGCGGTGGTATTACAGCCGTTGTTCCGGGGAAACTAGGAATTGGCACATTCTCACCACCGTTAGATGCAAAGGGAAATAGCGTCAGAGGCATCAAAGTTTGCGAAAACCTCTCTAGAGATTTTGGCTTATACCGATTTCCTAAATCGTTGCTACAGATACTTTTCTTGTTCCCCCCTTGATAAGGGGGGCTAGCCGGAGCTTTAGTGAGGAGGTCAATTTGTAGCGCTATTTTATGAAATTGGTATTACACCTGTTTAATGCTGCCAAACCCGAACGAGATTTGAAGGCTTGGATTGAAGGTAGCGATTCGATTGATAGTTGATAATCCCTAAAGCATGGCTTAATTGCATTTTTATCTCAGTGATCGGGAGACTTAGTAGTTAGCTCGAAAATTCAACAACCCTTCCTCGTTAAAGGAGAGGGAGATAACCGTGAGATCGAGCGAATTAAAGCGATAAGTAGCAATAATTCAACGGTACGGGCAACCGCCCAACATTTAATACAACGTTTTGGCAATCTCAGTGCCATTAATAGCAGCCAAAACTTGAAATTTAAAATGGAGGGGGCATGGCAATATGTCCAGGTACTTCCCTGCCAGGATGAGCGGGGTATTGATTGGCTGATTGTGGTTGTCGTTCCTGAGTCTGATTTCATGGGACAAATCAATGCTAATACCCGTACAACAATTTTATTATGTTTAGTTACACTAGTTGTAGCCACAACAATCGGTATTCTCACAGCTCGCTGGATTAGTAAACAGATTCTTAAGTTAAATAAAGCTTCTCAAGAAATTGCCAGGGGTGACCTGGATCAAAACATTGAAGTCAACGGCATTATTGAGATAGAAAATCTTTCAGGTTCATTTAACAGTATGGCTCATCAACTGCAAGAGTCATTTGATAGCCTAGAAGCAAAGAATGCCGGCTTAGAGCAGGCGAAAGAAGCATTAGCCCAGGCAAAAGAACAACTAGTACTACGAAGGCATCATTCAAGACATCTCCAAACGCAAGCAGGAAGAAGATGCACTCAAACGTCAACTCCAGGAACTACGCATTGAGATTGACCAGCAAAAGCGGAAGCAGGATGTTGCGGAGATTACTCAATCTGACTACTTCCAGGAGTTGCAGGCTGCTGTAGAAAGCTTACGATTTGACGAGGATTGGTAATCCGTTTTCAGTTACATGTACCACACACTAAGAACACGATATTAAACATCGAGTTGGTACAGTGATATCGGCTCCTCAATCCCCTCAAATTCTCGCTGTCCCAGATTAATCGGTTGCAGAGGTAGAAAATTTTTAACGGCTTCATAGACCGTTTGAGAAATACAAATTCCTCCGGAGGGAGCTTCAGCTTGTAATCGCTGTGCAATCTTAATTCCAGTTCCAATAATATCGCTGTAACTGAAAATCACTTCACCCAAATGAATCCCAATGCGATAAGTGAGTAAGGGTTCTATGGAAGGTTCAGCCGTCTGCCGTAAAGCCAGTTGAATCTCTTGAGCACAATTTACAGCATTCAGCGCACTCGGAAAGTAGATCAACAATGTAGCACCGAACGATTTGAGTAGCTGACCTTCAAACTGTTGAGCCAGTTGGGTAATCAATTGGAAGTCTTGGTAAAGCTGAGTCTGCGTTCGTTCTGGGTTCGTGTTTAGATTGGCCTCAAAATTTACAGCATCCGTGAAAACAATTGTAGCGAGGCGACTTTCTTGGATTAAATTTAACTGCAATCTACTCAGGCGATCGCTAAAATACTGACGATACAAAGCGCAACTCGGTACTACCCGCTGATTGTGTCCCCGCACTAGTCCCATACTTTGTAACTTAAATGCCTGTACTGGCTCTAATTCCACGGCGCTTTGTGACTTTACAACCTGCGTCAATGCACTCACGAGTTCTGGATACTGTTTAAGATTCCATAATTGCCGTCTCAAATAATCGCTGTACAGTCCATCTTCGGCGATGGCTGTTTCTAAAAGCTGCTCCAGCGTAATCTCTTCACCGCTAATGTGATGAAGTGCCAACTGGACTAAATAAGGATTTCCACCGCTCAACGCCATTAATTGTTCGACTTGCTTATCCGTCCAATTCAGTTCATATCGGGTTGCTAAATCTTTGACTTGCTCAGCCGTAAACTCTGGCAACTCCACCGAAAAACCCACATTAAAAGGGGATTGATTGATGTTGAGCGGAATATAAACTTCTGTGGAATGCACGACTAATAACCGCAGTTTTTGCCAAGCATCGCTACTTTCATCTCCATACTTAGCTTTCTCATACCAAGCTCGCAGCAAGCCAAAAAAGTCGGTGGCAATTTCTGGGTAATTAAACACCACATCCACTTCGTCTAAGGCCAAGACGATGGGGCTATTAATTTGAGCTAACAAGTAATTCTCAAAGTAATCCGTGCAGTTATAATTGCTGCCGAAGATATCATCCCAATACTCAGCTAGTTGATTGGGAACACCTAAATTCCGACTCACAATCGCACAAAACCACTGGAGAAAACGAGTTAAATTGGAGAACACGCTTGCATCCGCCAATTGGAAACTTAAGGTCACGGTTTTATAACCTTGCCTTCGCGCCGAGGAGAGAATCCTAGCCATCAGCGAGGTTTTCCCCATCTGCTTGGGCGCTTTGATCCGAATCAACGCTCCCGGCTGTAAAATCGTCTCGTAACCCAACAGCTCAATGGGGGGACGCTCTACATAAAAGGGAGAATTGAGAGGGACTTGACCTTTGAGGGTAACTCTCTGCTGATTCTCTAAATTTTCGCGCTCCTGCTTCGTGTAGTCACTGGGGTTGAGTTTAAGCTTAAAGGCGCTGAAGAACGATTCGATGCTGTGTCGATCGACTGCAATTTCGCGGCGTTGTATGCGCGTGAGTGTATTAATACTCAAGCTCGTGCGATCGCGCAACTCTTCCAAAGTATAGACGTTGCCCGCATTTTCTTGCATTTCTGACTGCCGCTTGGCGGTTTGCAGGCGATTCCAACCTTGAACCGTTAAGATCACACCTCGTTTACGCTTGGTTGATTGATTTTCTTTAGACACAAATTTTAAATCCTCCCAAGGAAATAACTTCTTGGGCTGTCTTCTTGCCAGTCCGCACAGCTAGGGCATCAGGCTGGGATTTTGCCGGTGAAATTTTATTATCCTCAGATTAACAGCTCGGCTGGCTCATCTCTTTAACTACAGCCGATAAGTTTTTCAGCAGTGAGCTTAAGCCGCCTCATTCAACTTGTGATGTTGAATAGTTCAGCTTCTGAGGTCAGGAGCGACTTAATTGTAGCAATGTTAGGGATTTGGCATCTATTGTTAGGTTTTTTTCCCAGCGTTGCGCGTTGGCGTAGTGTTCACGCCAACGCGCCCTCAGAACCTTATCAATAAATATAGTCCTGTAACGCCTTCACCTCCAGGGGTTGGGACTGCAATGAGCGAATAGCCGCCGCTGTCGCCTTCGCCCCCGCAATCGTGGTGATAATGGGAACTTTGTAAGCCAAGGAACTGCGACGAATTAACCGCCCATCCACTCGTGCCTCTTCCCCAGACGGTGTGTTGATAATGAGCTGAATCTGTTTATTTTTAATCCAATCGAGCACATGAGGACGACCTTCATGGAGTTTGAGGACTAACTCAACATCGATCCCATGCTCCTTCAGGGCGTGTCTTGTTCCTTCCGTGGCGACAACATGGAAGCCTAAGGCGATAAAGTCTTTCACCACCGGAACCACACTGGTCTTATCGCGATCGCTGGTTGAGACAAACACAGTACCAGATAGGGGCAACTTCTGACTAGCGGCTAATTCAGCCTTGGCAAATGCCTTACCAAAGTCTACATCAATCCCCATCACCTCGCCCGTGGAGCGCATTTCTGGCCCCAAAATCACGTCCGTACCCGCAAATTTCTCAAACGGTAACACGGCTTCCTTAACGGCAACGTGCTTGATTATGGGTTCCTGAGTCAATCCTAGGGATTCTAGAGTTTCACCGGACATAATGCGAGAAGCGAGTCCTGCGAGAGGTACCCCTGTTGCCTTCGAGACATAAGGAATGGTACGCGACGCTCTAGGGTTGGCTTCTAGGATGTAAACTTGCGGCTCATACCCTTGGAGTCCTACCACCGCAAACTGGATATTCATCAACCCAATTACTTTGAGTTCCTTCGCCAACTCTACCGTCCATGTGCGAATTTTGTCCAAGACGGTTGGGGGGAGGGAGACGGAGGGGAGGGAGCAAGCGGAGTCACCCGAGTGAATCCCCGCCTGCTCGATATGCTCCATAATGCCACCAATCACCACACGACCCGTATGGTCTGCGATCGCATCCACATCCACTTCAACGGCGTTTTCCAGGAACTTGTCAATCAGAATCGGATGTTCTGGCTCAACCTGTACGGCAAAAGTCATGTACCGTTCCAATTCCATGTCGGAATAGACAATTTCCATCGCCCGTCCTCCTAATACATAAGAAGGACGTACCACAACGGGATAACTAATGCGCTTAGCCACATCCAAGGCTTCTGAGTAACTCCGGGCCGCACCATTGGGGGGCTGTTTGATGTCTAGCTTACGCAGAATTTTCTCAAACTTTTCTCGGTCTTCTGCAATATCAATCGAGTCCGGCGAAGTCCCCCAAATCTTGGTTGGGAGTGCCGCTTGGATATCAGGACGGCGCAAAAATTCTTGCAAGGGTACCGCTAGTTTCAGGGGTGTTTGACCGCCAAACTGAATGATGATGCCTTCGGGTTGTTCCGTTTCGATGATGTTGAGAACGTCTTCTTTGGTTAGGGGTTCAAAGTAAAGGCGATCGCTCGTATCATAATCGGTCGAAACCGTCTCTGGGTTGGAGTTGACCATAATTGTCTCAAACCCCTGTTTACTGAGAGCATAGGAGGCGTGACAGCAACAATAATCAAACTCAATGCCTTGCCCAATTCGGTTCGGGCCACCCCCCAAAATCATCACTTTGCGCCTATCGGAGGGTAACACCTCCGTTTCTTCCTCGTAGGTAGAGTAATAGTAGGGGGTGAAGGCTTCAAACTCCGCCGCACAAGTATCCACAACCTTGTAAACGGGTACAATGCCCAGACTCTTGCGGTAAGCGCGAACCTCATCTTCCGTGGTTTTGGTGGCGAAGGCAATTTGGCGATCGCTAAATCCTTGGCGCTTAATATCCCATAATTGCTCTTTTGTCAACTGCTTTAAGGGAGTCCGCTTCAGGGATTTTTCGGTTTCCAGTAACTGCTCAAACTTATCCAAAAACCAAGGGTCAATGTTGGTGAGTTCATAGACTTCCTCCACCGTCATCCCCATCTGCATGGCATGACGCACCGTGAAGATCCGCTCTGGATTGGGAGTTCTTAAGCCTGCGCGAATTTGTTCCAGGGAAGGCAGCTTTTCCGCTTTATCGCAACCCCAACCCGCACGACCGGTTTCCAGCGACCTCAGCGCTTTCTGGAACGACTCTTGGAACGTGCGCCCAATCGCCATGGCTTCCCCAACCGACTTCATTTGTGTGGTGAGTACAGGTTCGGCACCGGGGAACTTCTCAAAGGCAAAGCGGGGGACTTTCGTCACCACATAGTCAATCGTGGGTTCAAACGAAGCGGGTGTTTTTTTGGTGATGTCGTTGGGGATTTCATCCAAGGTGTAGCCGACGGCTAGTTTTGCCGCCATCTTAGCGATGGGGAACCCTGTCGCCTTGGAGGCAAGGGCGGAACTGCGAGAAACGCGAGGGTTCATTTCAATCACAATCAATTCCCCGGTCACGGGATTGACGGCAAACTGAATGTTAGACCCTCCAGTTTCTACACCAATTTCGCGGATGATTTTAATCGAGGCATCCCGCAGCCGTTGGTATTCTTTATCGGTTAAGGTTTGGGCCGGAGCAACGGTGATGGAGTCGCCCGTGTGAATCCCCATCGGGTCGATGTTTTCAATCGAGCAGATAATCACGACGTTATCCGCCAAGTCGCGCATCACTTCTAGCTCGTACTCTTTCCAGCCTAAGAGCGACTTTTCTACCAAGATTTGCGACATGGGGGAGGCATCTATACCAACCTGTGCCATTTCTTCGTATTCTTCCTGGTTGTAGGCAATACCGCCTCCCGTGCCACCCAGAGTAAAGGCGGGACGAATAATTAGGGGATAAGAGCCAATTTGTCGGGCAATTTCTTTGGCTTCATCCATATTATTGACAATGCCCGAAGGACAGACGGCGACCCCAATTCGCTCCATCGCTTCTTTGAACAACTGGCGGTCTTCTGCCATCTCAATGGCTGGGAGTTTGGCTCCAATCAACTCGACGCCATACTTCTCTAGTACCCCATTTTTCGCTAGAGCAACAGCGAGGTTGAGGGCGGTTTGTCCCCCCATTGTGGGCAATAGGGCATCGGGTCGTTCTTTTTCGATGACCTTCTCCACAATTTCCGGTGTCAATGGCTCAACGTAGGTACGGTCAGCGGTTTCGGGGTCAGTCATGATACTGGCTGGGTTAGAGTTCACCAGCACCACTTCGTAGCGTTCTTCCCGAAGTGCCTTACACGCTTGAGTACCGGAGTAGTCAAACTCACTGGCTTGTCCAATGACAATCGGGCCAGAACCCAAGAGCAGAATTTTGTGGAGGTCGTCGCGGCGAGGCATATTTCGTTCGTCCGTCGTAGATGACAGTGCAGACCAAATTATTCTAAATTAAATGTCCTCACCGCAATTATTTGCAGTGGCTTTATCCAAGTTTGATGACTTAGCGGATACTCTCTTAAGAGTCTCAGTCTAGACGGGTGAACGCTTGTAGTGGCGGATTGGGAAGGAGAGCGATCGCTTTTCTGAGGCTATGCGATCGCTTCTCCTCCCCTCCTTATTCACAAACTGTCATCGCACCTCAAACTCTGTAACTATTCTTCACTGAGTCTCTACAACCAGGCTCAGATCGTCCTCTGCGGGTTGAGGAACTCCGAAAACGCGACTGAAATTATACCGCCACTGTAATGCAGGACTCATACCAATTTGACCATCTAATGAACTTGTCAAAATACGCGCCCACTCATTGCTATTCGGGAATCGTGCAAAGTCTTTCTGCGTCTCGATTACCCAATTATCAGCAGCATCGATAACACCAAGATAGAAAGGTTGAATAGAGTTTATCTTTTGTAAAGATTCAATATCTGACGTGGGAAGTGGTTCAGCATCTTTGGCAATACGTTTTTTATTGACTTTTTGAAAGTCTATATAAGCTTGCTGAATACAACGCTGCACAGATGCGGAATCTTGTAGGCACTCAAGCAAACGAAGTAGCTGTTTTGCACGCCAATCACTTTGATTTACATAGGCTAAAAATCGGAATACCTTCTGCGCCCAAGCTTCGTTTTCTGTCACCAGCCATTCCCGATGCTTTTTAGCAATTTGGCAAAGCCGATAATCAGCTATCTGATTTTTTTTGAGATACTTAAATTTAATAATTTGTAGCTTTAATGGCTGCTTTTTTTTAGCTGTTTGGTAGTCAGTGAGTAGTATAAGAGCGTCATACTCTGAACCAATCAGTCTTTCATAAGCTGAGAAAAAGGGTTCACTTGTGCAGTAGTTTTCTGAAGGGGATTTAATACCAACATCCAAATCAGGTAGGTCAACTCCTCGTGCTGGATTAACCCGTAAAGGAGGTATTTCAAGACCTTGAAATATAATTTTTTCGAGTACTGCGACTAACAACATCTCCATAACGCTACCAACTGTCTTGCCATCCAGATTTGGTAGTGTTTGCTGGGTTTCGAGCTGCTCGTACCAATGCGGAATCCGTCCACCTCGTCCAATGCGGATTAAGACTTCTTCAAGTTGTTCAAGGTTTTCTCCTCTCAGTGCACGATTGACTTCATAAATCGTGGTATCAATAGATTCACGTAACCGTGAGCGCAATTCTTCCTTAGAAAGCATTAGGTATGGAGAAGAGTGATAATTGTTCAAATTTAGGCGTCGTCATCACTGCTAATCTATTCTGCAATACGCAATCCATCACCCATCCAACCAGAGGAGGTGGTACTGCATTCCCGAAAAGAGGATATTGATCGTAGATAGATATCCCTGCACAGTGTTCGTCTGGAAAACCTTGGATACGAGCATATTCTACATTCGTAAGGCGGCGATACTGATGGCCAATTTTATAACGTTCGTAGTGCCGACTCGTTGTGGAGGTGAGAGTTGGTGCAACGCCATCAATACCAAATACTGTGTAACCCATCCGCGCTCCCCCAACTTGATTGTAGAGAATTTGTACTCCTTGGACGAAATCATTGACTGAGGTACTATCTTTTAAGCGTTGTAAGGTTGATTCAGTAAAATCAAATTGAGTGTCTACATTAGACTCAAGCACTGTCCGTAAAGGAACTATTGGCATGGCATTAAAAAACTGAGCCAAATCAAAGCCAAAAAATTGGCCTGCTTTAGCGATCCCCCAAGTTGGAAATCTTTTGTTGTGTGCTTCTATGTCTGCCCAATTTTCAAAATGAGTGAGAGTTTTAATGCTTGATTCTGGTAACTCGGAAAGATTCTGACTTGAGGCTAATCGTATACTTGGAACATCTTCCTGTGTATCGCTATCTAAAGCTCCGACTATGACCACTCGTTGGCGATTTTGGGGTAAACCGAAATGCAGGGCGTTGACTAAACGCCACTCAATGGTGTAGTCCAAGCTTGCTAATCTGCTTAGTATCTTAGCAAAGTGAGTTCCTTCCTCCATCGACAGCAAGCGTTTTACATTTTCTAAGATAAAAAAACTGGGCTTGTGTCTGTGCAAGACATCTACAATAACTTCAAAAAGATTACCGCGGGGATCGCGGACTCCTTTTTTCTTACCAGCACTGCTGAATGGCTGACATGGAAAACCAGCTGTCAATAGATCGTGAGAAGGGATTTCATTTACTAATTCATGGATATCACCCTGCCGTAATTCTGCATCTCCAAAGCAATTGCGATACACTTTGCAGGCTTTCGGGCAAATATCATTTGCCCATATAGTACGTATGTTTCTTTCTTCAGCAGCAATGCGAAATCCTCCAATTCCACAAAAAAGTTCAACAGTTTTGGTGATAGTTGGTTGACTAATACTACGCTTTTGACCTTTGACTGTATCCATGAACGTTGCTTGAGTCTGCTTCAAAATTATAGCGATCAGCTTCGCTGGTGCCGTAGGCGATCGCTCCTCCTCCCCTCATTTGGTACAAACAGCGGTCGCATAGCCTCAGAAAACCGATCGCTCCTCCTCCCCTCCTTATTCACAAACTGTCATCGCACCTCCAACTCTGTAACTATTCTTCACTTTTCGACGGCATATCCAAATACAGTGTGATCAACTCTTGTAGCGCTGCTGGATTAATGTGCCCAAGCGCGTCGGTTCCCCCAAAGGGATAGACATGATCATCAACAGGCTGTGTAGCCTTGGTTTGCACAGGTTAGTCAGTAGAGTCCTACGGTGTCTTATGAAGATGTAGGAGAGATGATGAGGCTTGTGAGGAAAAAAGTTTCTCTGAGTGGCGTTTGTGTAGCAAACACCTAGTTCCGCCTAGTCCCAGGTTAGGATTTCCCAAGATGACGCAGCTTCAGCACCTCTGCCTGAATATGAACAAACCATTAAGTATATTTACTGGTCTTCCTTGCGATAGAAGTGCATAAAGGCTAACTCTAGGAAAATTAAAACTGAAGGCATCAACCTATATGTATATATTTTTCGCTGTATGGAAATAAAATTTATTAGAGAATATGCTTTGAAGATGTCAGCCGTATTTGCTAGTAGAGCCATCAACGCCAAGAATCGAGGAGAAAAAGAGAATTACATTAACGACTTAGAAGCAAGAAGAGATTTGTGGGAAAGAGTCGCGCATTTACCCGCCAATAGCAACAAATGGGAAATTGCTCAAGAATATATCAGTCTTATGTCAACCCCAAAAACTACCAAAATGGAACTTAGGCGTCAATATAAGTTTTTGCAAGAAAAACTAGGCGACACAGACTTAAAGCACTCTCAACATATTCCAGATAACAAGACGGCTTGAATCAGACTGATGAGAATTGATACGAAGGAGAAAGCCTCTGGCTCATTACCAGAGGCTTTCTTTTTGGCAATGAGCTAGCGAGGTCGCGAAAAAAGTTCACTTTTTTAATATTTCTTTGTTTCTAGTACAGACAGTTCCCCCCTGGCTCGTCAAAGCAGTAATTTCCTTGGCTCGTTGTGCCAGCGTTTCGGGAAGTTCAAGCGTGACAATTTTCAGTCATGTCTCACAAAAAGACCCTTTTCCGTCTGATTGTATCTATGAAGTTTGCCCGAACCTGCTCCGAAAGACTTGCGATCGCTGACATATGACGGCTTTATTCAAAGCTGATAGCAACACAAAACGAGTTCCTGAATGTAGGCTATAGAGTGGCACTGCCTACCAATGAGTAAAGTTAAAATTGCAGTAACGCTTGGGGGTAGCCTTAACCGATGACAGCATCCATTCTCACAGCCATCCAAAAAGCTGATACCCTACAAATTCCCCAATGGCAGCCAGCGACTTGGGAAGATTACTTACGCTATCGCGACGATCCTACTCCTGAGAGAATGAGATTGTTTTTCAATGGCAACTCTCTTCTTGTTGATATGGGTTCAGAAGGTATTAACCACGCTAGAGTGAGTGACTTATTTACACTGCTGTTTGGCTTTTGGTTCAGTCAGTTTGTAGTGCAAACGGCGGAGTCTCTGGGACGTTGCTTACTGGAAAAGCCCAATCAACGTGCCGCAGCACCCGATTTAGTGCTGTATATCGGAGAAGGTGTGCCGCAATGGCAACCCGGTGAACTCCGTCGAATTGATCTGACTCAGTGGCGAGTTCCTGACTTAGTGGGTGAAATCTCTGATACGACGCTGGCAACTGACTTAGATGAAAAGAAAAAACTCTATGCTGCTCTGGAAATCCCTGAGTATTGGGTAATTGATGTGCAGGGGAAACGAGTGATTGCGTTTCGGTTGCAAGCTGATAAGAAGTATCAGCAATGTGTTTACTCTGTAGCATTGAAAGGGTTGCCAATTCCCCTTCTAGACCAAACCTTAGAACGCTTGGTTGAGGAAACTAATATTAGTGCGGCTAGCTGGTTTGCTCGACAAATCGCTGGTTTCAATGTGGAATAAAGGCAATTTCCTTGTCTTTGGGAATGCTTCACAAATTTTCTGGAGAAGAAGATGTAATTGCTCTCCCTAAATTTATAATTCGTTGCCTCGATTAACCCAATAATGCCAATCTGCGATCGCTTCTTGGGTTTCGGGGTTGGCGTCAATTGCCTCTATCTCGTAGAGGGGAACAGAAAACACATCTTCAGCCTCACCTTCTCGGTAAAGCACCTCAACAAACATATCTTTTCCACAATCGTCCTCTGGTGACATTTCCTGGACTTCAACCTCTTCGGATTGACCTTTTCGGTTTATCCATTTAGCTTTAAAGGGAAAATTGAGTTTACCGTCGAGGTAGTAATACCAACCCATTACCTGTTCTTCTTCGTTGTAGGCATCGACGATAATCTCCATCTCGATGCGCTTCTCTCGACTTTCGTCGTATTCAACGCTGGACATAAGCCGCCTCCTTGGTGGGACGGAACTATGATACGAGAAATTTTTCTTGCGAACTCGCCAAAATTTTAGCTTCAGCCATGCCTAGTCTACAGGCTAATGTATATCCCACACTTTTTTAGCCAACTGAGTTAGCATTTCCTGGCGACGCTCAATCGATTTAGAATTCCATTCCTCAAAACTTTCTAGGTCTTTCACAGCACGGTCAACTGCTGTATCTATACCAACAATTACTTGCTTCGGTATCGATTTGGTAATAAGAAAATTTGATTGTGGATAGGCCTGTTTTTTGAATTCAAACGGCTTATTACTTATTGCAGCATTAATTGATTTCTCAAGTAGAGTAAGATTTCCTAAGCGCTTAATGTATGTATCTATTTCATTAGCTTTATCAAAGGCCAACTTTATTTCATCTGTAGTATTTTGAGGTAATATATGTTCGACTGTTACCTTTTTATTGATATAGGTTTTTAGCTCCACTGCTGCTCCACTACTTCCCCAAGCAAGCTCGTCAATGTACTGAGTTAGCTTTGCCAGAATATAGTGCATCATTTTTTTCTGCATAGATGATTCATCCAGCTTACGAAATGCAAGTTCAAAACGTTCAGCTAGCTTCTGTTTAGTAGGCTGAATCTCATCTGCAATGAATGTATCAAAATCTGCCTTGTCTTGCACTTGACGAAGTTTTGCCGTCCATAAAGTAAACAGCGTTTCTAGTTTATTAGTCCCTTCACGAGTAATAATATAGGCAAATAATAAATTCTCAATATGACGAGATAATTCTGTAAAAAGCTCTGGATGTAAGCGCTGACCCGCCAAGAGTAGCATCAGATGCTGCTTGGTAGAAAGATAGCCTATGTTTACCAGATAACGATTTTGTCTAGCCTGTGAATCTTGGCCATTTTTGAATTTAACGAAGGCTTGGGCAGCTTTAAGAAGCTCATCAACAAAAGCAATGGGTCTTGTTCTATACCCACACAGCTCTTTATTTGCCGACAACCAATCGTATATTCCATCCTCTCGCAGACGCTCTCCAGCATCGTACCGTGCTAATATAAAATATCTGAGAAATCGCAAAGGCTTCTCATCTGCTTCAAACAATGTATCAATCATTTTTTTCCACTTATTTTTAAGCCGTTCAAATTCTTTATCTTTGACTTGCATAAACATCAAATTTTTTAGCAAGTCCATAGCATCGAGACCCACACCGCGATTGTTGATAGTTGCAAAAACGGTTAGTGCGTGTGCCATACTCGGTGTTTCTACACGAACAACTTTTACATTTTTTATAAAATAAGCATAGAATCTTTTAACTTTTTGAACAGCTTCCTCATTTTGACCAAATTTACTAACAAGAAAGTCATAGATAAGATAATAAGCATTTTTTATATTCTGTACTGAGCTAGTTTCAGAAATATCATCAAAATTTTCTTGTAGGGCAATTTTTTCCAAAACGCCACGACTATCTTCATACTGAAGTTCAACCCTGTTTCGAGATTTTTCGTCTCCTTCATCATCAATATAAGTAGAAGCAATAAGGCTTTTTATAGAATCAAGAGGTTCATCTGGCTTAATGTTTTTTCGATAATCCCTTATAGCACAAAGAGCCAAGTATGCCGTCGTCATCCGCTGCTGACCATCAATCAATTCATACACATTATTTTCCCTAACGCAGACAATGATGCTGCCAATAAAGTATTCTGAAGATGGGCTAGATCGATTTGAAGAAAACTCAGTAAAAATATCATTTAAAAATGCATTAACATGTTCCTCTTCCCAAACATACTCGCGCTGATAATCTAGAACAACATAGAAATCATTAAAGAGCTTTTCAAGAGTAAAGTCGTGAGATTCAATAGTTGCCATTTGGTATCTCAGAAACGAATGAGCTATTGGGTATTTAACTATGTTAGATATTCATACCTCACTGTAACGCGATCACACTTGTGCCAGTAAGGGAGCGATCGCTAGTCCTTTGGAGGAGGGCAACCAGCCATCACCCAATATACGAGCCATTACCTTTAGTTGAGAGCAGGTCTCAAGCCACGCTCAACCGCCACTTTCAACGATCGCGCCTTGCGTACTAAGCCACTTCGGTAAACCTGCATCAACTTATCGAGTTGATTGGCTTCTTCATTATTGAGTTGCCCCTCGCGATTACGCTCCAAAAGCTCACTCAAAGCTTCTTGTTGCTCTGGTTCCATCTGCATATCGCACAGCGCCAAAACCCAATCATCGGGTAGTGACTCCACAGGGAGTTCTTGACTAGCACGATCAATCCATTCAACTAACACATCTTCAAGTCGTCGGTTCGTCAGAGCAGCAATTTCTTTGGCTCGTTGTGCCAGCGTTTCGGGAAGTTCAAGCGTGACAATTTCAGCCATTTCTTACAAAAAGAGCCTTTTCCTTCTGATTCTATCCATGAAATTTGCTCGAACCTGCTCCGACGCAGAATATCCGCTGGCGCAAACTTCATCAGGAAGTAGCTGCGGAAGGTATACGACTCATCCGGTTTGAGGATAGGGGGACGGTGCGATCGCCCATTTTGTAGCATAGATGTAGTATAATTAGGGTATTGCCCTGCAAACGGCAAATATCAGTCCATTACCCTGGCAAGACAAGGAGCCAGTCCTATGATTCCCCGAAGTAACATCCGAAACATTGGAATTTCTGCCCACATCGACTCTGGTAAGACAACCCTGTCGGAGCGGATTCTCTACTATACGGGCAAAATCCACAAAATTGAAGAAGTTCGGGGAGGTGGTGCCGGTGCCACAATGGACTTCATGCAGTTAGAGCAAGAAAAAGGCATTACGATTACCTCTGCTGCCACCACCTGCTTCTGGCATGACACCCAAATCAACCTGATCGACACTCCCGGACACGTAGACTTCACCATTGAAGTCGAGCGTGCCTTGCGGGTTCTCGATGGTGCGATTATGGTGCTGTGTGCGGTGGCGGGTGTCCAGTCACAGTCCATCACCGTGGATAGACAGATGAAGCGCTACCGAGTGCCGCGTATTGCCTTCATTAATAAGATGGATCGGGTGGGTGCCAATCCCTTCCGCGTTGTGCAAGCGCTTCGAGATAAGCTGAGTTTGAACGCCATACCCCTTCAGTATCCCATTGGCAGCGAGGACAAGTTTGAGGGCGTTATCGATTTAATTGAGATGACAGCAAGCTATTTTGCTGGAGAAAAAGGCGAAGAACACCTGATTCTACCGGTTCCTGCTAACTTGCGGAGTGAGGCAGAAGAGGCACGGGAAAAGATGCTTGATCGCCTCTCCATGTTCTCAGAACCGATGATGGAGAAACTGGTTGAGGGTGAAGAGGTTCCCAAGGAGATGATTTGGGAAACGATTCGCAAAGCAACATTAACTCTGGAATTGACTCCCGTGCTCATGGGTTCAGCTTACAAAAATAAAGGGGTGCAAAACCTGTTGGATGCCGTGACTCTCTACCTGCCATCACCAGAAGATCGGGAAGTGGTAAAGGCGATCGACGTGGAAACGAATGAGCCGGTTCATGTCTATCCTGACCCGGATGGCCCACTTGTCGCGCTCACGTTCAAACTTACCGACGAGGAAACCGGACAGCTAACCTACACTCGCATCTACTCCGGCACACTCCGCAAAGGAGATACCCTCTACAATACCCGTACTGGTCGGCGGCTGCGGATTGGGCGATTTGTGCGGATGCACGCCAACCACCGGCAAGAGATCGCAGAAGCGGCAGTGGGTGACATTGTGGCACTGATTGGTATGAACTGTGCCTCTGGCGATACCCTTTGTTCGGAAGGGACAAACCTCTCTTTAGAAGGGATGTTCGTACCAGAACCCGTGATTACCCTCTCCGTTACCCCGAAGCATCAGGAGGATGCGGATCGGATGTCGAAAGCGCTGAATCGCTTTATGCGTGAAGATCCAACGTTCCGGGTTAGTGTTGACCCAGAATCCAACCAAACCCTGATTTCGGGGATGGGTGAACTGCATCTCGACATCTATATGGAGCGGATGAAGCGGGAATACCATGCAGAGGTTTATGCGGGTGCGCCTGCTGTAGCTTACCGCGAAACCATCTCGCAGGCAGGGAAATTCGACTACACCCTGAAGAAGCAGACAGGAGGTTCCGGAGATTTCGCTCATGTCACAGGTCGAATTGAACCGTGCGATCAGCCGTTTGTGTTCGAGAAGCGGGTGGTTGGGGGTGCCATTCCCAGCCAATTTATCCCGGCGTGTGAGAAGGGGTTCCGTGATGCACTTACCAGTGGACTTCTCATCGGTTACCCGGTGACTGGGGTTAAGGTGATTCTGGAAGGGGGTTCGTACCACCCGGTTGATTCTTCGGAATTGGCATTCCGAGTTGCAGCCAAGCATGGCTTCGAGCAAGCCTTCGCTATGGCTAAGCCAATTATCCTGGAACCGATTATGCTTGTGGACGTGGAAACACCCAACGAGTATGTGGGACGGATACAGGGCGATTTATCCTCTCGGCGCGGATTGGTACTGGGTTCCCAGACGATGGAAGGGTATGCAGTGATTCGTGCTGAAGTACCACTCAAGGAAATGTTCGGGTACTCAATGACAGTGCGATCGCTCACTGCCGGTCAAGCTAGCTTCACGATGGAGTTTGCAACTTATCGTCCAGTTCCAGCTAGCCAACAAGCACAGCTAACCGCAAAGGCGCTTAGGTGAGGCTGATAGATTCCCGACTTCTTGAAGAAGTCGGGAATATCTACCGAACATCTTTCTCAATCAATCCCTTCCAAACCAAGTATCCTTGCCCATTCAAATGGATGCCATCTATTGTATATCGAGCGTCTAATTGATTATTTTCATCCAAAAAAGCCGAGAATAAATCAATATAGTGAAATGAAAACTCTTGCGTTAAAATTCTCAATTGAGCATTGAGTTCAATAATTTTATTATTCGTCCCATTGTTAGGGTGTTTTTGATTATTTAGAGGTAGAATGCTTTGCACAAAAACTTCTGTTTTTGAGGTCTTATCTTGAAAAGACTTCAAAATTATTTTGTAGGTATTTAAAATAACTTCGACGTTCCTTCCTTGATTCAAATCATTGATTCCAATCATCATAAAAATCTTCCGGGGTTTGGATTCAATCACCTCATCTATCCGGTTTAACAGTCCATTGGTAGTATCCCCAGAAATTCCTCGATTTTTGAGGTGAACATTTCTAAAAAATTCATGCCATTCACAGGCATTCGTGAGGCTATCTCCCAAAAATACGATATCTGATTCTGATTGGGGTAAAGTATCGAAGTGGCTTTTTCTCTCCCAGTAGTAAGGGGTGTCATACATAAATTTTGCTCTCGATGCTGCACTTTGCAAGAAGGAAGTTTTACGAATTATATAAGGAATTCCGCCTTTTGAGTAAACCCAAATACTGCCTAGCCCTAAAATGAATATATTAAAGACTAGGGAAATGAGGAAGACAATTTTAACCACTGTGTCTATGAGTCGGCACGTCAAAAAATCACACAAAAGTCAGCTTATCACTAACTGGCTAACTACCACTAATAACAATTCTTCTTGGTAATAGATATAAATTGTCACTCTAGGGGTGCTAATTCAATTGTAAAAATATCTCTTTTTTCTTTCTGTGCGCTCTCTGTGTCTGGAGTGGGACGCTTCGGCAAGCCACTACGCATCTACGTTTAAAAATAAAATCCAATTACATCAAGATTTCGAGGACTTGAAACTGACGCTACGCGCTAGGCAGATGGCACCTTTTTTTGTGGAGAAAGAGTTCTGCGTGAAGAGTAGAAGAAACGCGGTAGCGGAAGCGTGGATGACCCTGGAAACTCACAGTCTGATAGGTTTATCCCTACAACACAACAGAAATATCATCAACCACAGAAATTCGTCCCTTACGCACGGAATAAAGCAGTCGATTGATCACGCACAGTTCATCCTCTAGAAGCGAGTCTTGCAACAGTGCCGCCATTAGCCCATAACGGTCAGCCAGTGTTAGACGACCGGAAACAGTGGCACTAGCAAATAACTCATAGAGGGCTGTGGGTAACAATTTTACAGATGTCATGGCTCGACTATAGGACTCCTAGTGAACTATCACCGCAAAATGCAAGACTTATGCGAAAATCTAGCCATTGAGCGCTCGCCTGAACATGCCGCCTCAGATACCCCCTGAAAACCCCTCTAGCCATTCTTGGGAAAACACATCGGCAAATTTCATCAAACATTCATCCCTTGAGAGCTTGCCGCAGGTAATTTCTTTACAAAATGTTAGATAACTTAAGGATAGCAACGAAGCGGTGAGTTTTCAATCACTTTAGACCAGAAGTGATTCAACGTTTTACAGCATGTAGGCGTCGAGAGCTGAATCAGCACGCAGGATTTAGAGGGTTGACCAGCTTAAATGGAAGCCACCGCCTTCTTTCTTCGGCCTAAAGCCGGATGTTTGCCAGAACTCTACTCAATCCCTACCCTTCAAGATGCGAAGATAGGCAAAGCCTGTCTAGATCGTGAAACGCTGAGTGAAACTATGGTGAGTAAAGAGCAAATCTTGCAATGGTTGCAGGCTGTGGCATTAGTTTTAGAGCAGAATAAGGATTATCTGACCCAACTCGATGCTGCAATCGGAGATGCTGACCATGGCATTAATATGAATCGGGGTTTCCAAAAGGTGATCGCTCAGTTACCTAGTGTTGCCGATCACGATATTGGTACTATCCTCAAAGCGGTTAGCATGACCCTGATTTCTACTGTGGGTGGTGCGAGTGGGCCACTCTACGGAACGCTGTTTCTGCGAGCAAGTACAGTAGTAACGGGTAAGCAGGATCTCACGGATGAAGACATGGTAACGTTCCTCCAAGCCACAGTGGATGGTGTTGTGCAACGCGGTAAAGCCAACTTGGGTGATAAAACCATGCTGGACGCTCTTTCTCCCGCCATCGATGCCTTTAAGGACGCGATCGCACAAGGCGCAAGTACGCCAGAAGCCTTACAAAAAGCCGTAGCCGCCGCTGAAGCAGGCATGAAAAGCACCATTCCTCTAATAGCCAAGAAAGGACGGGCTAGCTATTTAGGCGAAAGAAGCAGTGGTCATCAAGACCCCGGTGCTACTTCTACTTATCTCATTCTCCAGGCGCTACTGGATACTGTTAATAGTCATTAGTTATTGAGCATTTGTCATTCATTATTAATCGCCGAAAATTTCTCAAAACCGTTGGACTGGCTGCATTCGCCGCTCAGTTGCCGCCTATCGCTCAAGGGTACCCCTCCCCGGAAACGATTCTGAAACCACCCCGCTTAAAAGTGGGCGATACCGTTGGATTAATCAATCCTGCAAGTCCGATTGAACCTAAAGATATTGAACAGGTCAAACAAACCTTGGCAGGACTGGGGTTAAAGGTTAAATTGGGGGCGCATATCCTCGATCGCTACGGCTATCTCGCAGGAACCGATGCTAACCGTGCGGCTGATGTCAATGCGATGTTTGCCGACTCATCGGTTCAAGCGATTCTCACCCTGCGCGGAGGTTGGGGTTGTAATCGGATTTTGCCACTCCTCAACTACGATCGCTACCGCACCTCTCCTAAAATTCTCATGGGCTATAGCGATATTACAGCTCTGCTCTTAGCCATTTATGCCCGCAGTGGAATCGTCACCTTTCATGGAGCTGTAGGAACGTCAACCTGGAATCCATTGACAGTGGATTATGTGAGGCGCATCCTGTTTAACGGGGAAGCTCTCACCCTACAAAATCCCCGTCCTAACCGCGATAATTTGACGACAACCCCAATCCGTGTGGAAACCATTACTCCTGGAAAAGCCAGGGGGAAATTAGTTGGCGGCAATTTATCCGTACTTGCCGCCATGGTGGGTTCAGCTTACCTACCTTCCTGGAAACAAACCATTTTATTTGTGGAAGAAATAGGGGAAGACCCTTACCGAGTAGACCGGATGCTAACTCAGTTAAAATTAGCAGGAATCTTGCCCCAAATCGCTGGGTTTATATTTGGACAATGTACTAATTGTGTGCCAAAAGACAAGGAAGATTCATTAACGTTGGCACAAGTATTGAGAGACCATATTCAACCCTTAGGTATTCCGGCTTGGTATGGTTCGATGATCGGTCATATCAAGGATAAATTCACAGTACCCGTTGGTTTGGAAGTGGAAATTGATGCTCATCAAGGCACGATTCATCTGTTAGAATCTGCTGTTGTCTGAACGACTGTTTTAGTCAATCTTCACGCGGAAGCGGATTGAACCAAAATTGCTCCCCTCTTCATTAGAGATATCCCCCAGATTCACAATCACGGCTCCCTCAGGATTAGTTTGGTTAGAGCAGGAATTTCCCGCAGGTAACGGTGCCAAGGGTGAGAAGAAAGTACCTTCTCTTGGGGTTATTCCATTCAATGCCTGAATAGTATTAGGAACAAATGTTGTTCCTGTAGGAATCAAGTCACAGACATTGACGTTGGTGACTGGGCTACCTCCATCCGAGAGAAAATAGACGGTGTAATCCACTTCATCGTTAGTTTGTAAAGGATAGTCAAGCCCCAGATTATAAAGTCCCGTTGGCGAGAGTTGTGACCAACCCGGTGCATTGTCATTCTCATCATTTGGGTCATCCACAAAGCTCGCGAAATTAATCCCTGCGAGTGGTAGCCCACTTCTGGTTACATTCGTAATTCGCTTCACCAGACGCAGATTAGCTGCCCCAGTCGTGACAACGCGGGTGGGGTCGGTTACAGTGTTGTTCGTCTCATTACTATCCCCTGTTGTGGAAACTACAGCTTGGTTGGAGTAGTTACCGGGGGGTGAGGTTACGTTAACGTTGAGTGTGATGTCTGGAAGAGTGCCACCGGGATTAACAGCAGGGCCATTGTATACACAGGTAACTTGTTGCCCGACGGCGGAGCAGTTCCAGTTATTGCCCGTAGCGGAGACGAAATCGAAACCCTCAGGCAAAGTATCTGTTACCGCTACCGGGCCATAGGTGGGTCCCGTAGCCGTTGGCAAATTTTGCACTCCCAAGGTGTAGGTACCGGTTTGGCCTTGAATGAAGTTACCGGAGTGAGTCTTGGTAATGGCTAAGTCCGGTAGAGGTGGAGTGGCTATGGTTTCCACCTGCACATTGATCAGTTCATGAAAATTTATCCCATCCCCAGTCGAGCTGGCAAAACCAAACTTGAAACTATCGGGTCGGTTGGCTGGAGCTGGGAAAGCATCTAAAACAGTTTCAAAAGCTGAACCTGTCCCATTCGGGTCTATTTCTAGAGTGATGGTGTTATTGGTACTGAGCGTAACCCTAACTCTCCTTCTTGTGCCTGAAGCTGTGCGCGAAGTAGCTGTCGGGTTATCAATGCTGAATCCTCTAGGTCTAGTCGTTAAGTTACCGGAATTGCCGAGGAAGCAATATCCTGTTGTCCCACTACCGGGACCTCTGACTGTTACTGAGTCTTTAACCTGTGCCTCTGGTGGAGACAACCCCGGTCCAAACCCGAAGGGAGAACGATTTGGACAACCATTACCTCGTCCTTCATAGTCATTAGCAAAATTGCCAAACTCATCGATTCCAACACCGATGTAGGCATTTGTTAGCCCATTTTCCTGGGCAGTATTGCTGAATTCTTGGGCATACCCCAAGGCACCACCTGGAGCACCATAAACAGGTGCATTAGTCCTGCCGTCGAACAAGAAGAACGTTGTCCCATCAGCCCCAGAACCAGCTCCTAAGCCGCCACCTCCGTAAGCGAAGTAATCGAAGGTAATGACCAATCCTTGATTGGAAGGAATGGCATAGTCGTAAAAAACAAAACTTCGTATGCCTTGGAGAGTGTTAGTCAACCGCAAGGCTCCAGCTCCGGGAGCATCGGCGGTTGTAGCACAGGTGGGAAGTGACCCTGGCGACGATGACCCTGTAGCTGTCAAGCAAGGGGTAAATGTTCCACCCCCTGTCCATCCATAGGAAGTCGCATCGGTGAAGTCCTCTTGGACGATGGTGACGTTAGCGGCTGCGGGTGAGCTGTTAACTGCGAACAGTAGGAGTGTACTGCCAAGCAGCCAGCCGAGACGCTGATGTTGAATTACAGAAGTAAATTTGTGGTTAACAAATGGCATGAGCGAGCATAGCAACAGCGGCCATCGTGAGACACACGACAGCTCAGGCTGTTAGCATCCTTCAACAAAGAATTGGCTTAATTTCTTAACGAGGTAGATGCTAATGGCTAATTAGTTGCCTCGACTCTCCCTAAAGAGGGAAATATTTGTTAAGGTGGATTGTGTCATGAACAAAGCTGGCATATGAGCAGCTACAACACAAAAGATCGATTTTGTGTTCACCCCACAAAGAGATGTATTAGCACCGATTGAGAAACTCCTTGTTGGCAAGATTTTATAGTTTTTAAACAGCCTATATTTAGGGCGAATAACTATTAGTATTTGCAAAATTCTCAAGAAGAATAAAATCGCCGATCATATGAGGAGGGCTGGGGGGAGATCAATAGCCGCTCAAGCACGGCAAAATTTCCTCTACGGTGCGTTAGTCCTGATTCTGTCCCATTGCTTGACCCGCTAACCATCCCGTCGTCCAAGCACTCTGAAAGTTAAATCCACCCGTGACGCCATCAATATCCAAGATTTCTCCCGCAAAGTAAAGACCCGGAACTAAACGACTTTCCATCGTCTTAAAGTCCACTTCTTTTAAACTTACCCCGCCACAGGTAACAAACTCCTCTTTAAAAATCCCCTTTCCTTTAATCCAATACTGTCCTTGAATCAGTTCTTGAATGAGTTGGTTGAGCGCTTTTTTCGAGACTTCCGCCCAACGTTCTTCTGCACCAATACCAACACTAGCCACTAAACTCTCCCACAAACGCTTAGGGATAGGCACAGGACAACTAGTCGTGATTTGGCGTCGCGGCAACTGAGACTTAACGGCCAATAGCATTTGACGCAGACTTTCTTCGTTGTACTGAGGAAGCCAATTGACGAGTAAAGGAGTTTGGTAATGATGCTGATGTAAAAATCGAGCACCCCAAGCAGAAAGCTTGAGAACCGCAGGGCCACTTAACCCCCAGTGAGTAATTAACAATGGCCCTGTTTGCTCTTTTAAGGTTTTACCCGCTTCCGGTAATCGTAAATGAGCATTACTCACACTTACCCCTGCTAAATCCTGCAAGCGGCGGTCAGGAATATTGAAGGTAAACAGAGAAGGAACAGGGGATACAATTGTGTGACCTAACGCTTGAGCGATCGCGTAACCTTGGGGATTGCTACCCGTGGCGAGGAGGATGCGATCGCACCTTAAAATCTCACCCGTTTTTAATTCAACCTCAAACGCCCATGGGGTAGGGTTGCTATCCTTATTTTCTCCTGAGAGTCGAGAATGTTGTGGTTCAATTGACTTCACTGGTGTACCCATGCGAAACCGGACTCCAGCATCCTCAGCGGCATTCATCAAACAATTCACAATGGTTTCTGAATTATCTGTGACGGGAAACATCCGTCCATCGGACTCGGTTTTCAGCTTCACACCCTGAGACTCGAACCAAGCAACGGTATCCTTCGCGTGAAATCGCGTAAAAGCCCCCCGCAACGCTTTGCTGCCTCTGGGGTAATTTTGCACCAAAATCGCTGGGTCAAAGCAGGCATGAGTGACGTTGCAGCGTCCCCCACCCGAAATCCGAACCTTAGATAAAGGCTGACGCCCAGCTTCTAGTAAAGTAACTTGGGCGTGGGGATGGGCAGACGCACAGGTCACTGCACCAAAAAAACCCGCCGCACCACCCCCGATGACTATAATTCGTAAAGGTTGCAAAGTTAATAAAGTACCAATAAAAACGAACGTTTTCTACTCTTCATACTCTTCAAAGTCTTCTTTCGTTACACCACACACAGGACAGACCCAATCTTCAGGGATATCTTCAAAAGCGGTTCCCGGTGCAATATCACTATCCGGGTCGCCTTCTTCCGGGTCATAGACGTAGCCGCAAACGGTACAGAGATATTTCTTCATTGTTACTCCTCCAAGCACCGAAAATAGTATAAACCTCCAGAAAGCGGCTTCCGGAGGCTAAATATTTTATTTAGGTTTAGCTAAACGGTCGCTTTTTGCTTCGACCAGACACCATTTTCATCTTCTTCATACTGTTGGTGAACCGTCTCCCAAGCTGCCTGTTCTGCCTTCAGCGGGTCTTCTGTCTCATCGAAGACAGTGTTGTAGCGTTCCATGAAGGTTCTTTGAGCCTCTTCAGAGAGATGCGATCGCACTTCTGGAGACAAGTCCCTAGCCTCATTACACCGACCCGGACAGGCGCGAGGTAGGGTCATCTCAGTGGTATGCACTTCTTCCCCACCCGCACTTTCCAATAGCAATTGAAATTCTCCACTTTTATTGGCGGGGACTTCTGCCATCACCAGAAACTCACCCGCTTCCACGCGAGTTTGGTAAATGGTTGCCTTCTCTTCCGGCATTCCCCAGGCGACAAGGGCAGAAACTAAACCTGCACCCGCACTTCCTGCGATCGCTCCACTTGCCGCACCCAACAGTAGCGCACCTAAGGGGCCAGCTGCTACTACAGGGCCAACAAAGGGAATAAACAACACACCAACACCCGTTAGTAGAGCCAAAAAGGAGCCAAATAAGGAACCAAAAACTGCACCGGATCGCAATCCCCCAAAGACGACATCCCGTTTAGTGATAAAACCGGCAATTCGGGTTTTGGACTGAAAATTTTTGCCCATGACCGAAATGTGGTCTTGAGGCACGCCCCGATCCATTAATCGCCGCACCACTTGATCGAGTTGCTCTTGTTCCTTAAATACGGCTGAAACCGTGCGTTCTGCTTTATATTCGTCAACCATTTTTACCCTCCGTAGGCATATGTTCTGATTCTTGATGTCTCTAGAAGGCTACTTGACGGCTTATTAGCACAAAATCGCCCTTAAGATTGATTATTTAGCAATATTTAAAGATACTTGATAAATCCTGTATGGAGTGTTACAGGTTAAGCTTAATAACGCCGAGTTTTCTGAACGCCGTAAGCCAATCCCGTGGCGATCGACAGCAAAATTAAGATCCAAACCACAATACCCGGTAAAGCCGTGAAACCAGGAACAGCAAAGCCTCTCAGGACATAAACAATAACAGTAACCGCCAGAGTACCAGCAAAAACGTAAGACAATATCTGAGTATCAGATGGGGGAGATTGACTCATAGGATTTAGATTTGAGAGGTTAGAT
The DNA here is from genome assembly GCA_039962225.1 of Microcoleus sp. AS-A8. NCBI lineage: Bacteria > Bacillati > Cyanobacteriota > Cyanophyceae > Oscillatoriales > Microcoleaceae > Microcoleus > Microcoleus sp. AS-A8. Next base: position 82,593 of record JAMPKV010000018.1, on the reverse strand, counting down.
TTGGGATTGGATAGAAATCTAGTTGGGTGCAAGAATTTATACACTCATACTATTCCTTCCGTAGCGGGTTGCCACTCGATGAAACAGACCATGTTCAAAATTCTCCAACATTACTGGACTGGAATAGCCGTTTACGATCGAAATCAACCCAGAAAACGCGGGGACGTGGGGACACACAGACGCGGTGCAAGTAGTCTAGGAGTGAGATATTAAATACCTAGCTTGGGAGATTATTGTTGGATTTGCATTTAATAATTTGGAGTAAAGCACTTACAGGAGAGGTATGGCTTTATGTCTCAGCCAAATGATAGCTGCTTGGTTAAGTTAGTTTAGTTGCACATCTCATCTAAGCCCATGAAACGACTCCAGCAAACAACTGCCGGTTTAGCTTTTACGCTGTTGGTATTAGCGACAGGATGCGGTAAGGAGCAGACTCCACAACCTGATGCCATCTTTGTCTTAGGGGGAGCAACAGAGCGAGAGCGGTTTGCGGCTAAGTTTGCTGCACAGCACCCAGAGCTACCCATCTGGGTGTCGTCGGGTAGCCCTAAAGACTACGCAAAACGCGTATTTGCCAAAGCAGGAATTAAACAAAGTCGCGTCCACTTGGATTATGAAGCAGTGGATACAGTGACTAACTTCACAAGTTTCGTGGATAAGTTTCAATCTCAGGGAGTGGATAGCGTTTATTTAATTACTTCTGACTACCATATGCGCCGCGCCCTTGTTATCGGTGAAATTGTGTTTGGCAGCAGAGGAATTAAGATTTCTCCTGTACCGATTCCTACGGGGAAGCCTACCGAATCCACAAAAAAATGCCTTCGAGATGGTGCAAGAGCCATCCTTTGGGCCAATACAGGTCATACCGGCGCGAGTCTCTCTCAGAAAGCAGACATTGCCCAAAAACCGAAACTCGATTCTAGTATGTTGTTAAGTGCTTGCTACCGATAAGTGCAACACAAAATTGGCAAGGTGTTCAGAATCACCTATTCTTTTTTGGCAACAACACGGAGCCTTTGATAATCAGCAAACCAAGTGCCATCCCCATATAACTCTGGTCGTAATTGATGTTCAATCTTTTCAATAACACCTGTGCGTTCGTTAATCGGGATAGCTTGGAAAAAGCTATTGGCGAACATTTCCAGCCAGTTTTGCAAACCTTTTTCGCCATCTTCTAGGGGTGTTGGACGCTCGAACAAAGTGGCATAGGTTACTGAAAAGCCTTGTTTTTCCAGTAGAGTTGCATAATCTCCGATGCTAGGAAAATACCAGGGGTTACGCTCTGGTTCTGCCGGATAGCCAACGATTTCTAAGGCATGATTAATCGCCGTTACGATTGCTGTGATATTTCCTTTACCACCAAACTCCGCCACAAAACGACCGCCCGGTTTTAGAGCATTCCCAATACAAGTGATGACTTTTTCCGGTTCTTTGATCCAGTGCAGCGTTGCATTAGAAAACACCGCATCAAACGGTTCCACAAAATGAAAATTTGTGGCATCGGTAACTTCAAATTGCAAGTCTGGATAATTCTGCTGAGCTTGTGAAATCATCGTTGGTGCCCGATCAATGCCAATTGCGATCGCACCGCTTGCGGCAATTTCCGCCGTCAGTTGCCCAGTTCCACACCCCAAATCCAGGATTCGCTCACCCCGCTTTGGGGACAACAATTCTAAGCAGTCAGCACCATACTGCCAAACAAAGGAATGCTTGCTTTCGTACAATGCACTCTTCCACTGATTCTCTGCCATTGAACAACCATTCTCCACGGCGATGATGAGTATAAATTAATCCTATCCCCACCTCCCCTGCCCCCCGCCCCCCCTGCTACCTTAAGCACTACATTAAAATTAAAGGCGTCACAGCTTATCCCGATTCTGGATAGCCTCAAAAAGGTTCACGATGAACAAAGATTTTTAACATAAACATCTATCTTAAGAGGGATTGTTGCTATTCTCTAAAGTAATAAATTTCGTGATTGGCAGTTGTTCATAAGCACAGACATGGCCACGACCCGGAAATCAAGCTCTTAGTTGGAAGGGAGTAAGAGCTTTCCGTGAATCTAAATAGTGTGTTGAGTATCGCTCAGCTTTGCTAAACAGCCAGGAGAAATATGTTGGGATTAAGGCATCCTCAGCTACACACCTATGTCATGGCTTTTCTGGCTGTTACCCTAGCGACATTAGTCACGCTGCTGTTGCGATCGCTAATTGAGCCGACTTTTTTTTTATTGTTTTTTGCGGCTGTATCCTTTAGCGCTTGGTATGGTGGCCTTGGGCCAGGGATGTTAGCGACTGTTCTGAGTGTTGTAGTCTACACTTACTTCTTTATCGCTCCCTTCGATTCCTGGGTTATCAGCCTGGGTGATATTATCCGGCTGGGATTATTTATTTTAGTGGCATTGTGGATCACTTCCTTAAGCACTCAATTGCGAATGGCAAAGCGGCGAGTTGAGATGAACCTGCTGAAATTAAAGGAGAGCGAGGAACGCTATCGCTCCAGCCAACAGCTGTTCGAGAGCTTTATGCAAAACATTCCGGGCACAGCTTACATCAAAGACGCTCAGGGGCATTACATCTATATTAATCCCGTCGGCGAACGGGTACTCAACCGAACGCTGACGGATATTGTCGGGAAGACGGATTTCGACCTCGTGCCGGAAGCCGCTGCACGGCAGATTCATGCTCATGACATAGCTGCTCTTGCTGCAAACCAACCCATTGAGGTGCTAGAAACCCTGCCCCTGTTAGAGGGTAAGCAGTATTGGATGTCCTTAAAGTTTCCCATCAACGACGCCTGTGGGAAGTCGCTTCTGGCAGGCATGTCCTTTGACATCACCGATCGCAAACATGTCGAAGAGGCACTCCGACACAGTGAAGAACGTTTCCGCATTGCTCAGGAACTTTCCCTCGATGCCTTTACCGTCCTGCGGAGTGTGCGAGATGAAACGGGAAAGATTATCGATTTTGAGTGGACTTATGTAAATCCCACCGCTGCCAGAGTTCTTAATCATACAATCGAAGAATTGGTGGGTCAGCGTCTTTTGCAGCTTCTTCCGGGCAACCAAACGAATAATGACTTGTTTGAGCGCTATGTGAAAGTAGTTGAAACCGGAGAACCTCACGATCTGGAACTCCACTATGAGTCGGAAGGCATCAAGGGCTGGTTCCGCAACATGGCGGTCAAATTAGAGGATGGGGTGGCGATTTCCTTTAGCGACATTACCAAGCGTAAGCAGCAAGAAGCCGAACGAATTGAGTTGTTGGAACGGGAACGGGCGGCACGGGCACAAGCCGAAACGGCAAACCGTGTCAAGGATGAGTTTCTCGCTGTCCTCTCCCATGAATTGCGCTCCCCGCTGAACCCGATCCTGGGTTGGTCAAAGTTACTCCGAACTCGCCCCTGTGATCAAGCAACAAGGGAGCGTGCTTTGGAAATTATTGAGCGTAATGCCAAATTGCAGACCCAACTGATCGAAGAATTGCTCGATGTTTCACGCATTCTGCGGGGCAAACTCAGCTTAACTCCCAGTCTTGTCAACCTGCAAACGACAATAGAAGCGGCATTAGAGACAGTGCGTTTGGCGGCTTCAGCCAAGTCTATTCAAATTGAGACGGTATGGGAACTCGCTCAAGGGCAAGTTTGGGGGGATGCCAATCGCTTACAGCAAGTGGTGTGGAATCTACTCTCTAACGCGGTTAAGTTCACACCCACTGGCGGGCGAGTTGAAATCAGACTGGGGCAAAGCGGGAAACAAGCGGTAATCCAAGTCAGCGATACAGGCAAGGGCATCAGTCCGGACTTCCTGCCCTTTGTTTTTGATCGCTTCCGCCAGGAGAATAGCACGACGACACGAGCCTTTGGGGGGCTGGGGCTGGGGTTAGCGATTGTCCATCACCTGGTAGAACTGCACGGCGGAACAGTCGCTGTCGCCAGTGCTGGAGTGGGGCAGGGAGCGACTTTTACCGTGACGCTACCGCTGAGGAACTTGGAGGCGATACCAAAGACAAAAGACGGGTTGTCCCTCGATTACCCCAATCTCGAAGGAGTCCGTCTCCTGGTGGTGGATGATGAGGAGGACACCCGTGAATTGTTAGTCTTTAGCCTGGGGCAGTATGGTGCCCAAGTGGCTGCCGTGGCGACGGCGGCTGAGGCTCTCCGGGTATTGGCACAGTCACAAGTAGATGTTTTGTTAAGTGATATTGGGATGCCGGACGTTGATGGTTATATGTTGATGCGTCAAATCCGATCGCTGCCACCAGAGCTAGGGGGAAAAATTAGAGCGATCGCCGTAACCGCCTATGCTGGAGAAGCCGACCATCAACAGATTCTCCTGGCTGGCTTTCAAGGACATATCACCAAGCCCATCGATCCAGCCGAGTTAGCCAAAGCGATCGCGTCTGTTGTAGGATACACCGTGCAAAAAGTGTAATCTTAACTTTCACCAGAAAAGGAGAAAAGGCAAAGGGCAGAAGGCAGAAGGCAGAAGGCAGAAGGCAGAAGGCAGAAGGCAGAAGGCAGAAGGCAGAAGGCAGAAGGCAGAAGGCAGAAGGCAGAAGGCAGAAGGCAAAGGGGCAGAAGGAAAGGAGGAAGGTTGCAAGGTAAAAGGAAATGATGGCTGTTTAGCCGGACATGATATGCCAAACTTTTATTCACAACAAATCAAAGGTCATCCGTTGGCTTGGATGATCGGTGTAAGCATCCTCATCCTATTTTTGTGCAGCAGTCTCCGACACGCGCTGTTTCAATCCACCGGCTGGGATTTGGGAATTTTTGACCAAGCCATTTACCTGATTAGTCAAGGACAACCTCCGATCTCTTCTTTGATTAAGGTTCACATTCTGGGCGATCATGCGGCTTGGGTGTTTTATCCCCTAGCGTTGCTATACAAGATTTATCCCAATGTCCACTGGTTATTCTTGGTGCAATCAACGGCTGTGGCATTGGGAGCTTTGCCGACTTACCATTTAGCTCGTTTAGCAAGCTTGAGAGAGGGACAAGCGATCGCATTAGCTGCCGTTTACCTGTTGTATCCGGTAATTTTTAATGCTAATTTGTTTGATTTTCATCCAGAAGTGATCGCCGTCCCTGCACTTTTAGGTGCTGTTTTAGCCGCTCGCTTGAATCAGGTTTTGTGGTTTTGTCTAGCAATTATTTTAGTCTTGGGTTGTAAGTTTATTTTAGCTCTGACCGTTGCAGCGCTTGGCTTCTGGCTGCTGGTGTTTGAGAAGAAGCGTTTATGTGGGGTGTTAGCAATTGTGGCTGGAATTGCCTGGTTTATTATTGCCACCAAAGTCATCCTCCCCATATTTAATCCTCAACAGATGACCTCGATATCTCGTTATGGTTATCTAGGTAATTCGATTTTTGAAATTGCCCAAAATTTGTTTCTCAAACCCAGCTCCATTTTCCAAGTCGTCTTATCATTTGATAATCTTAAATACTTGATTTTGGTGTTTGCGCCCGTGATTTGGGGACTCTCGCTCCAGCATCTCATTCCGTTAATCCCGGCGGTACCCGCCCTAGCCTTGAATTTGTTGGCAGATTACCAACCGCAAAAAGATATTGTGGCGCAGTACTCTCTCCCCATTGTGCCGTTTCTGATGTTAGCGCTCATTGCAACCTTAGGGGATGGTCGGGGATGGCTACGCTCCAAACGCGCTATGGTAGTGTGGTCTTTAGTCTTTTTCTTGGTGTTCGCTCGCTGGAGCTATTTTTTCACCAAATACTTACCTACTATTGATACTTGGCAAGCCACCCGTGAAGCGATCGCATTGATTCAAACTCAAGGGGGTGTTTATACCACCAATGAAATTGTTCCTCATTTGAGCCATCGACCCCTGATTGAGCGCACAGTTACCACTGAACCGCATGATCTGAATAAATTCCAGTATGTGTTATTAAACTTGCGTCATCCGGGGAGTAATAGTTCACCAGAGTTTGCGGCACAACTGGTTGAACAACTTCAACAAACACCCCAATTTCAAAAGCGTTATCAGCGTGACGGGGTTATGCTATTTCAGAAGGTTACTCCGTAGTTGGCGATCGCTCAATAGTATGAGATAGCAATTCTCTTTGATTTGTAAACAATAAACATCTGCGATCACTAACCTGAAAGCCTTGTACCAAGGTAGCTGAATCCTAAATTCCGGAGATGTTTAATAACCAACCACAGAAGCTTAGAGAACACACAGCAGAATTGGAATAATTTCTTGTAAGATTAGTTTTCACGCCGAAACCGCTGGGAATAAAGTTGAACGCGAAAACCTTTAAACTGGGAAACCAGGACAATCCTCATGCTCTAATCAAGCAGGAGGAACTGATTTAGGATAACCCAAGTGAAGTTCGTGGCAGACAAAGCTCAACGTAGTCGGTTCAAAACATGGCATATACTAGGAGCAATTTGGCTCATCGGTGCTTTGTGCGATCGCCTCTGGTTAGCCTTTGACCGCTCGATTCCCGCTTGGGACCAAACCAACCACCTGACCGGTTCCTTAAACTACCTCAACGCCCTGCAACAGGCTCAGTGGTTTTCTGGAGAATGGTGGCAGCACTTATGGAAACTCTCTTCTAAATATCCGCCCTTACTCTACATTGTCACCGCTCCCTTTCAACAAATCTTTGGCACTGGCCCAGAGCAAGCGCTGCTGGTAAATTTGCTCTTTAGTGCCATTTTGCTGGCATCAGTCTACGGTTTAGGTAAACACCTGTTCAACCCACAAGTCGGTTTATGGGCGGCAGGATTATGTATCCTTCTCCCCAGACTTTACACTGCCCGCCTCCACTACTTGCATGACTATCCTCTCACGGCTTTAGTGGCGGCAAGTTTCTTGTGTCTCACCTTGTGGCGCGATGCGAAAACGAAATGGCAGGGATGGCGTTGGGCGTTAACGTTTGGTGTCTGCTTTGGTGTGGCAATTATGATCAAGCAGACTGTCCTGTTTTTTCTGTTTGTACCCTTATTGTGGGTGAGTATTCCACTGCTGCGAAAACTTGCTTGGGGACGAATTGCACAGTTAATCGGCGGCTTACTCGTCTCTGTCTTGATTTTCGCACCTTGGTATCGCACCAACTGGATTTATTTATTCAGTGCCTATCAGAATGCCATTGTCGTACCCGGAACCGAGGAAGGCGATCCCCCCCTCAATACCCTCGCGGCTTGGACGTATTATTGGCATGACTTACCCCGTGCGGTATCCTGGCCTTTACTATTAGTTCCCTTGGTTGGCTTGCTGTTGTATGGGATTCTGCTATTGCCCCCATTCCGCAACCGTTTCCAGGGCGATGAACTGAGGGAACCTGTCCCCGTACCCGATCGCGACAGTGATGACTCAGAACACTACCGACTGCAAGAAGTAGGCTACCCCCAGAATCCTCATCCCACCTTCAAACCCCGCTACCACAAGCCAGTCCGAGAACGGCATCCACTCTCCCAAAGGGCATCCGCTTTGTGTTGGTTAGCCCTGTTTCTGATCGCGTCTTACTTGATCAACTCAGCAAATTTCAATAAAGATACCCGTTATGTCATGCCCTATATGCCGATTCTTTCGGTAATTTTAGCCTATGGGTTGACGCTATGGCCTAGGCGTTTGCGGGTTGTGCCTTGGGTGACGGTGGGTTTAGCCTTTATCTTAATGTTGCTGAATCTGTTCCCCATTGGGGGAATACCGGGAAATTACTTAACGCAGACATTGAGTCCCAAAGCGCAAACTTATCCTCAGTTTGGCTCAAACTGGCCTCATCCTCAGGTGGTTGCGGAAATCATTCGCACAACGCCCCAACTGAAAGCCACGGTGGGTGTGCTGCCTAGGATACCCGATTTGAATCACAACAATTTTAATTACTACGGCGCATTGAGCAAGTTTCAGGTGTATGGGCGTGAGGTGGGTACCCGTAAGAAATTTATACCCCAAGATGCGCGATCGCTCTCTTGGTTTGTCACCAAAACCGACTATCAAGGTGCGCCGAAAGAATCGCAAATGATGATGATGCAAACGGTGGAACAAAGCCGAGATTTTCAGGTACAAAAAACGTGGAAATTGCCGGATAACAGTACTCTCAAGCTCTATCATCGCGTTCAACCGCGTGTACAAGTCAGGGCAATTCCCCAATCCCTCACTCAGGTAAAATTAGAGCGAGTCGTTGTGCCACCACAAGCCCCCCCAGGAGTACCCGTCCCCGTGACTTATGAATGGTCGGGTGCGTGGCAGCAGTTGCGATCGGGTATCGTTTTACTAACTTGGAAAAAAGATGCGAGTCTGGATTCAGGACTTGTAGGGGCAACACCTGCGTCGCCCTTACAGAAGTCAGAGGATACAAATCAATCAACTGTCTCTAATTCCCAGATTCAGCCGTCGGTGCAAAATCCCAAATCTACCCCTCCCGAACGTCCTCTGCCTAAAAAGGAAAGCCAAACTCCACAATCAAATAATCTGGCTCAACCCAACCCGCAACGATGGATACATGACCACGGTATCGGATTAGGAGAACTTTATCCTGGACGCTTGAGCGATAAAGTATTGCAAAGTAGTTTTCAGGTGATAGAATCCACGGCAATGTTGCCTCCGGCGGATGTGGCACCTGGAATTTATAGCCTGGAAGCGAATTATCTGAACCGAGAAACGGGTGAGAATTATCCGATTTCTGTACCACCAGTCACCCTGAGGATTGACCCCAAAGCTGCCGCTACACCGGCTCCTGAATTGGATTTAGTCACTCAGATGTATGCATTAGCTCGTCAGTTACCCGAAGGGCGACAAGCGATTGATCGCGTCTTTGATGAAATTGGACGAATTAATCAGTATGACCCGGTTCAAGATTACACGATTCAGACCGAACGTGTTCTAGAATTTCGCCTCCAGCAGGAACCCAAAAACCGCGATTTTGCTTATGGACTGGCGTTTTCCCACATTTTGCAAAAAGACCCAGAAAATGCGATCGAAGCGTTGAAACGTGTGGTGCAACTCGATGCCCAGAACCCTTACGCCCATGCTTATCTCGCCTTTCTTTATCTCTATCAATGGCGGGGTAGACAGGCAGAAAATGCGATCGCGCCCGCTCTTAAACTCAATCCTAATATTCCCGAAGTGCAAGCGCTCTCCGGTGGGGCGGCTCTTTTGCAAGGACAGGTTTTTAAGGCATGGGATATTCTTAAAGGAGTAAAACTGTGAACTTTATACTCTCCTCGCTCTCGAATGATTGGATACCAAATGAGCAGTATAATCCCTTTCTCTCTTTATTCTCTCCTCTGCGCTCTCTGTGCCTGGAGTGGTTCGTTTAAAAAAGGAGATAGTCAACCCGGATTTAATATGAGCCGTCCTTATTAATTACCATGTTTCTGTTTGCGTAATCGGCCCAAAACAAGGCTGAGTCCTCCTAAACCCAATACCCCTAAAGCAGAAGTCGGTTCGGGAACAGATTTGGCTTCAGGTGTGAGGAGAAAACCACGGGATTCGCCATTGATTTTGCCCGTGCCAACAATCTGATTTTTGTTATTGATTGTTGATGCAGATACGAGTTCCCATCCCGAATCAGGGGGAATCAGGGTGTTGAGGTCTAATAACTCACCATCTTCCCACAAGACAGCCTGTGATGTTGTTGTACTGATTCGTTGCGAACCTACCACAAGGGTTGAATCATTAATACTGTTGGCAGAGAAGACGTTGCCATCGAAGTTATCCAATATTGTTCCCGTATTCCCGTCCCACAATAAGGAGTCAATCCTACCTATAGGGAAGAAGAACGGAACTGACAAAGAGCCAACAACTTGACCGGCACTGTTGATGTCTTTTGCATGAGCATAGTTTACCGCAGTAATAGCTTGAGGACTATCTAGTGCAGTAAGGATGCCATTGTTCCATACGAATGCTATACTCAAACGCCAGGAACCAGTGCCAATAACTTGGCCTGCATTGTTGATGGCATCGGCAGAATTGATAAGGTAAGAAGAGATCGCATCGGTTAAGCTGCCATTAGACCAGACAAATCCTAGCTGGTAGGGGTATGCTGACGAGTTAACTAAATCACCGACGATTTGACCTTGATCGTTAATGTCATTAGCCGTTGTGTAGTAGCAACCTGTACAAAGCGAGGCAGGAGGAGTACCCAAGCTACTCATGATGCCATCTTGCCATACAAAGGCGCGATTACTGCTAGAATTTCCAAGCAAGCCAGAACTGCCGACGATTTGACCTAAGTTATTGATGCCCTTAGCGTAAGTAGCATTAGCTCCAGGCAGAAAGCCCAATTCAGTTAGCGTTCCACTTTCCCACAAATACTGAGAACCGACGATTTGACCCTTGTCATTGATATCTGAAGGGACAAAAGGTAATTCAGTAATGGAATACAAGGAGACAGCCGTCGCAGGCTCAACGGTTCCAATCGCAAGTAGGGCTACAGTTTCGGTTGCGAAGGAGAGTTTTCGTCCCATAGACGTGCAATTCATAGTACCCCTGAGAAAATTTTGTGATGGCACAAAGGATGAGTACCTCAAGCTTAATCGTCTAACTCAACAATAAACTTGAAGATTTCTATGAAGCCAAACAAATCGCAAAAATCATTGGATAGCCTCTCCCCAGATAATAAGAGATATATATAGATTGAGTCAGCAATCTGCTTTCCTATCTGCTGAAGAACTTTCCAATGCACTACCGTCTCAAATCTCTCAGCCTTGCCACTGCTACTCTACTGCTTTCGCTCTTCACTCCCCTTTTACCGCTTACCTTGAAGTTTGAGCCTCTGGTAGCACAGGCGCAAACGAGCCAAGACAGAAACGCTGAGGCGCAACGGCTGAACCAAGAGGGACTTCAGCTAGTAAACAAAGGTCAATTTCGAGAAGCCCTGGAGCAATTTCAGAAAGCTTTAGTCATTGTTAAAGAAATCGGTGAACGTCTAAGCGAAGGGAAAATTCTGGACAACATTGGGGCTGTTTACCGCAACCTGGAACAGTACCCCAAAGCCCTGGAGTTCTATCAGCAGGCTTTAGTCATTGCCAAGGAAACGGGCGATCGCAAAAAGCAAGCCACAATCCTTAGCGACATTGCGGATGTTTACGAAAATTTGGCAGAGTATCCGAAAGCACTAAAGTTCTATCTAGAGTACTATGAGCAAGCCTTAGCTATTGCTAAAGAAAAGGGCGATCGCAAAGAGGAAGCTACAATCCTTGACGACATGGCGTATGTTTACCATATTCTTGGACAGTACGCAGAAGCCTTGGAGTTTCGTCAGCAAGCTCTGGCAATTCACAGAAAATTGGGCGCTCGTGCTGGTGAAGCAGCTACTCTCAGAGCTATTGGAGCAGATTACGACATTTTGGGACAGTACCAAAAAGCATTGGAGTACTACCAGTCAGCATTGGAAATTGCTAAAGAAGTAGGCGCTCGCTGGACTGAAGGTCGAACTCTCGATGGAATTGGACAAGTTTATTACTACCATCTAAAACAGCCCATAAAGGCATTAGAGTACTATCAGCAAGCTCTTAAAATCAGAAGAGAAGTTGCAATCGAAAGAGGAGTGGGTGATCGTACATGGGAGGCGTACATCCTTAGCAACATTGCGGTTGCTCTTACAGATTTAGGGTACTATCGGCAAGCATTAGAGACTTTGCAACAATCACTGACAATTTGTAGAGAGGTAGATAATCGCTATCTTGATAATCGCCGTCTTGAGAGTTTTATTCTCAACGGTATCGGCAAAGGGTACTTCAAACTCGGAGATTATCCAAAGGCGTTTCAAGCTTTGCAGCAAAGTTTACTGCTTAGCCGAGAGGCAATCAATCGCTGGACTGAAATCGATACCCTTTCCACCATCGGTGCATTGTTAGAAAAACAGAGCCAACCTGAACTCGCCATCGTCTTCCTCAAGGAGTCCGTCAATGCCACTGAGGCAATTCGCAGAGATTTACAAATACTCTCAAAAGAGCAACAGCAATCGTACACTGAAACCGTAGCAGGCACCTATCGCCGTCTAGCTGACCTCCTCCTCAAACAAGACCGAATCCTCGAAGCCCAACGAGTCCTCGACCTCCTCAAAGTCCAAGAACTCGACGATTACCTGAGCAACGTTCGCGGAAATAACAATACCGCTCAAGGATTGCCAAATCTCCCACCCGAACAACAGGCATGGGAGAACTATCAGGCCGTTCTTGACAAAGCGATTGAAATTGGCAAAGAACTCACTCAACTGCGACAAATAAAACCCGAAAACCGCACTACCGAACAAGGACAGCGTATCGCCCAATTGGTGAACGTCCAACAAAAAATTGTCGAAGATTTCAACAACTTTATCGAAAGTCCAGAAGTATTAGCACTCGCTCAGCAACTCAATCCCAAGGCAAGGAAAGCGGATTTAGTCAACAATCTAGACGAACTCATCGCCTTACAAGACAACCTCAAGAATCTGCAACAAAAGGCAGTTCTCCTCTACCCCTTAATTCTGGACGATCGCATAGAACTCATCCTCACCACCCCCGACTCTCCCCCCATTCGGCGTACCGTCTCTGTCACCAAGAAACAACTCAACGAGACAATCGTTGCCTTCCGTAGCGCATTACTCGATCGCACATCCGACGCCAAACCCCCCGCACAACAACTCTACAACTGGCTGATTAAACCCCTAGAAGCAGAACTCAAAGCCGCAGACGCCCGAACCATTATCTACGCACCCGACGCTCAACTGCGTTACATTCCCCTGGCTGCATTGCACGACGGGCAACAATGGCTAGTGCAACGCTACCGCATCAATAATATTACCGCCGCATCCCTCACAGAACTCAACACCAAACCCCAACGCAAAATGCAAGTCTTAGCGGGTGCCTTTGCCACCGGACGCTACAGTTTCAAGGTTGGCGAACAATCCTTTGATTTCGCTGGGTTGCCTTTTGCTGGAGTCGAGGTGGAAAATTTAGCCAAGACTGTTCCCACAACAACCAAATTCATCGATACAGCCTTCACCCCCCAAGTCACCGTCCCTAACATGGATGACTACAGCATCGTGCATCTCGCCACTCATGCCGCGTTTGTCGTGGGGACACCGGACGATTCCTTTATTCTGTTTGGCAATGGAGAACGCATCACCCTCCGAGATATCCAAAAATGGAGCCTCAAGAACGTCGATTTAGTCGTCCTTTCTGCCTGTGAAACGGGATTAGGCGGAAAACTGGGGAATGGGGAAGAGATTTTAGGATTAGGCTACCAGATGCAACGGGCAGGAGCAAGGGCTGCGATCGCATCCTTATGGACAGTCGATGATGGCGGTACGCAAGTCTTGATGGATAGCTTCTATGCCGCGTTGGAATCGAAGGGAGTCGGACAAGATGCTCAACCCACAAAAGCTGAAGCCCTACGTCAAGCTCAAATTGCCCTAATTACGGGCGATTATAAGGCATTAGGTCAACAGCGAGGACTGGGAGTACAGCAACGGATTCAGAGTCGTTTATCGCCAAGGGTCGCCTCGAATCTGAGCCATCCTTATTATTGGGCACCGTTTATTCTGATTGGCAATGGCTTGTAAGTGGAACGCTTTTCCCGGTACAACTGTCGAATGAAATCAAATCTTGCACACCCCCCTAACCCCCCTTGATTTCGGGGGGAACAAGAAATGAAGATGGGCTTCTCCCAAAGCATGAGAAAACTTATAGCAAAGCAGGATGTAGTTCGGGGGTAACTAAAGTGCCAAAAGTTCACATGCAAGATATGAGATAAACCCAAGTTGTATAGAGAAAACCTCCAACCTAATGAAGTTTAGCGAAATTGTTGAAAAACTTAGTGGTGCGGCTCAGTGCAATAGCCTCACGACCCATCCCAACCTTAATCCAGAAATTGCCTGTATTTCGCCGATTGAAGACACCTCCCCTGGTACGATGAGTTATATCGAGGGAGCTAAATTTGCCTCTTGGGTGGGGAAAACGGCGGCGAGTGCCTTGGTTTTGCCGTTGGATGAAGCGTTGCAAACTCAAGCAACGGAAAGGGGGATTGCTTGGATGGCTTCATCTGAACCCCGATTGTTATTTGCCCAAGCGATCGCACTTTTTTACCAACCGTTCCACCCCGCACCGGAAATTCACCCCACTGCTGTGATTCATCCTTCAGCGGAGATAGGCAAGGATGTATATATTGGTGCTCATGTTGTGATTCAACCGGGGGTGAAAATTGGCAATCAGGTTTGTATTCATCCCAATGTGGTGATTTATCCAGAGGCGCAAATTGGCGATCGCACAATCTTACACGCGAACTGTACTATCCACGAACGAACTCGCCTGGGTGCCGATTGTGTGATTCATAGTGGTGCGGTGATTGGTGCGGAAGGGTTTGGTTTTGTGCCTGTACCTGAAGGCTGGTTCAAAATGCCGCAGTCTGGCTGTACTGTACTTGAAGATGGTGTTGAAGTCGGTTGCAATACGAGTATTGACCGCCCCGCCGTTGGCGAAACGCGAGTCGGTCGGAATACGAAGATTGACAACTTGGTGCAAATCGGTCACGGTTGCCAAATTGGCGCAAACTGCGCCTTGGCGGGGCAATCCGGGATGGCGGGTGGCGTTAAAGTTGGCAATCGCGTGATTCTCGCGGGGCAATCTGGAATTGCCAATCAAGCGAAAATTGGAGATGGTGCGATCGCCAGTGCCAAAGCAGGTATCCATAATGATGTAGAACCCGGAGCGATCGTCAGTGGAATTCCCGCCTTACCTCACAAACACTTTCTCAAAGTCGCCGCTGTCTATAGCCGTCTGCCGGAAATCTATCAAACCCTAAAGCAGCTACAGCGACGCTTGGAGGAAAAGAAATAAAACAAGTTCACAATGGAGATTCTCACTCTCTCCCTCTTGGTTAATCTCCTCAAGTAGCCACTCAGACATTTCTAGGTATATATTAATGGCTTCCTTGAATACCTAATTCGATGGCGCTTCATCACAGGGCGATCGCATCCAGCGCCACTCCCTCTTAATTACCCGGTCTGACCAGAATACTCTCTTTGCTGATTGCTGCTGCTTGGAACACACAGCAACAGCATGCTTGAAATGGAACTCAATCGCCAGAGAGATGTTCTTTTGTGCTGAGAAGCCAAAGATCCTACTGGGTAGCGTCGCATGGTGAAAAAAAAATGACCCAAATTCTAGAAACTTACCCAACACCCAACCTGGAAAAAACTCATAGGAGTTTTATCACAACCCCAATATACCCTAAATGTAAAAATATAACCGAGAAATTAAGAACAGTAATCGCCAAATTAGAACGGCAGGACATCGGATGGCTAGACATTCTGACAGCAATGGCGAATATTGCTGCCGAACAAGAGAATGATGAGCAAGTCGCGGAGGTGCTCGAAGCGACAGCGCTTTCGTTAAAGCGGAATAGGAAAATCAGACGTAACTTGTAAACTACCCCGCCCTAGCCATCTCTGAATACAGCATCGCTTGAGTGGGGTTCGGAAATCCTAACGTTGTTCATCGATAGAATTATTATTCCGAACCCCATGATAGTTAGGTGTACTTAAGCTGAGGCTGTTTCCTCGGGTTTGGCTTCTTTGGGCTTGCGCTCAAAGACTTGTATATTGGGCTGATCCAGCACAAATCCCCCTTGCAGAGGCTCACCCATCCGGCCTGCAATTGCCGCCACCCACATGGGATAGCTTTCTTGTGCCTGCTCAAGTTTTTTAAAGACTTTCGGTTTAACTTTCACCCTAACAAGTTGACCGTCGCAGTCGAGATCAAATTCCTTCCAGCCGTTCTCGACAGTACGAATATCGGTTGGCATTTCGTTGATTTTAATGGTGAGTTCCAACTTTCCTGATGTAGGCATAACATCTATCTCCTGCTTTTCCTTCCTTATATATCAGTTGTACGAGCCTATCAAACTATCATGTTGGTTTCTCTACTCACAAGCGGAGAAAATTTCTGGGCGTAGGTGTGTAGCATGTGAATCAACAAAAGGCTGAAGTATGATATGACGTTACCCCACCTCTAGAGTTCTTCAAGCAAGAACAGCACTAGCTTTGCTGCAACTGCGCCGCTCTGTTTGCCGTATCAAGTGTGAAGCATAAGGCTTGACAAATATTTTGGGTTATGTATTTGATCGATTTTTCTTTATCACTCGTGGTAAGGCTCCTCTGCATCTGGGTTGGAGTGTTAGCGATCGCCTATTTAATGGCTTGCCTCTACCTGTTACTCCGGCAACAGTACTTCATTTTTAAACCTCCAACTGTTATCCGCACGACACCCGCTGCCTTTAACTTGAAGTATCACGATGTCTGGTTACCCGTTTCAACTGCTTCAGGTCAGATCAGCCCCATTCACGGCTGGTGGGTTCCTGCCACGGCACCAGAAGCACCCGTATGGCTGTTTTTGCATGGCAATGGTTCCACCATTGGCGATGAAGTGAAACGACCATTTTGGTTTCATCAGCTAGGCTTTTCCTGCCTACTCATCGACTATCGGGGATATGGTCGTAGCCAAGGGAGATTTCCCACGGAGTCAAGTGTTTACGCCGATGTAGAAGCCGCCTGGAAATACTTAACTCAAAATCAGCAGATTCCACCCTCACAAATTTTTGTGTACGGTCATTCTTTAGGGGGAGCTCTAGCGATCGACTTAGCCCTAAAACACCCAGAAATTGGTGGATTAGCTGTGGAAGGTTCATTCACAACCATGCGGTCAATGGTCGATCATCTCTATCGTCAGTTCGGTATATTTCCGGTAGATTGGCTATTGCACCAAAAATTTGACTCTTTGAAAAAGGTTAGCTCTCTCTCCATGCCTGTTCTGTTCATTCACGGAACTGACGATAGACTGATTCCGGCCCAGATGAGCCAAAGCCTATTTGAAGCCGCCTCTGAACCTAAAAAACTGCTTTTGGTGCCAGAGGCAGGACATCACAATGTGGGGGAATTAGGGAGTGAGTCCTATTTCCAGGCGATTCAATGGGTGGTTGACCAAGCTCAAGCAAAATTTGTGCAACTTGCTGAAGGTTTTCCTTAACCCTTCAAGAATTGTGAATTGAATGTCTCAAAGCTCATACGAGGAGATCAATTCGACTTTGGCAAGAGACCCCATGAGCGATGCGATCTCGCAGCTTTACTTCGAGGATTCCCTCACGGCTCAAATTCACGCGCAAGCCCCCTATGCCGCTAAGGGACAGCGCGCTCAGAGAAATGATCGAGATGGCATCTTTCGAGAGGGTGGTGAGCAACTCATGCTCCAGCTAACCCAAGATGCACAAGGCTACGTAGGGACATTCGATATAGGGCTTCAGATAACTTGAATTGTAGAAAGCTGCTAGGGTGCGCTCCGACGCACCCTACTTGGAGTAATCCCCTTAGGGTTGAGAGGATACGAATCGATCTCCCCCTGTCGCTGGAATGACCACCACTGACTCTTGAGCGATATTGTTTAGACCTGCCGCACTCAAAAGTCTCTCCCAATTGGCTGCTATTGCCGCATCGTTGGGATAGTTACGACGCAGTTGAACTAGAGTAGCTAAGGCATCCTGCCAAATCTCCGCTTCGGCATATAACTGTACTTGCTGTTGAGGTGATGCCTGCTTGAGCTTATTATTAAGCGTGGCATTAGGTTCTACCCGTCTCACCCATCCTTCTACCGTAATATCTCGCGATCGCTCATCCGGTTGACAAATGATCGTGAATGACCAGTTGTAATCCTCACCCACCCTTAAAGGTGGTAATCCGGCTTGCGTCGGTAGCGTCAGCGTCAGAATACCGGGCTTGCCACTGGTCTTGAAAATGGATTTATAAACAGAATCACCGCTGTTATCTTGTAACTCAAACTCCACCAATAAAGGCGATGCCTGGGGTGATACAGCCGGCATATAAACAAAGAATGTGGGATAGGGAGCAACCGTTACCCCAAAGCGATCGCCAGGGACTAAGGCGGTTAGAGGTTTACCCACTATCGGACAACGACTGTTAGCTGAGCCACCAGAACGTGTTCCCCCTCCTTCTGTACGCATCGGTGCACCAATGCCCCTGGGAGGTTTATACTGCTTGGCTTCCCAACGTCTAGGTATCCCTTGAGCGAAAAGGGTTTGCGGAGTCTGTACGAGCAGGAAAACTCCCATAAGCATGGCCAATTTCAGAGAAACGGCCAAGGAGCCTTTGGAAAAACGGAACCGTATCTGTGCCATGACAGTTGTGGGTTGTTAATTTTAGTTATTGGTGTTTCTGGTACCCTGAGACCTAGATTGTATAGAAACATCATTTAAGTTCACTACAGCAAACAGCTTGTTCCAGGCATCTGTCACAGATGGGTCGTTGGGTCGATTGCGTCGTAGTGCGACTAGATTAGCCAGCATCTCGTACCAACGATTAGCTTTTGCATAGAGAATAATACGTTCTTCGGGAGCAGCCTGCTGAACGCGACGTTCGAGATCTGGGTCTTGTGCAACTCGCTTGATGATCCCTTCAGCAATCTGAGTCTCTCCCCCACTTGGATCTTGAGCATCGCACATCACCCTTAACTGCCACTTATACTCTTGACCCACTTTCAGGGAATAGGGACTCGCTAACCTTAAGCTCATAATGCCGGGGGTGCCTACACTCCCATCGTTAGACTTGGGCAAAGGATACTTGGCGGAGTAAATCTTTTGCTCGTTGGCATCTCTCAGGGTAAACTCCAATTCCGGTGCTGGTGCTGCTCCCTGGTCACCTTTTGCCAGAGCAGACATCCTAGGCATGTACCAAAAAACGGTCGGATACTCAGCCGTCGTCTCGCCTCCGGCAACTGGAACCAACGCCGTCAGTTTCCGTTCGTCCGTAAAGCAGGGTCCCCGGCTTGCTCCACCTTGCCGATTATCGGGAAGCCCTCGACTCGGTACACGGAAGGAACTTTCGAGTTGGCTGCCAAGGGATGAAGAATTCGTTGGCTGAGCTGAGATAGGGAAGGGCGTGCCTAGCGTTAAAGCTAAAGCCAGCAGGGTGAAGCGTGAGGTGTGTGTGAACCAAGCCATGGTAGAAGGAGTTGTGGTAGACCGACAGGTTTTTATTCCAAGATGGCAGAACTGATGCCTAAGTTCCAATACCTCGGTAGCAAATCTATAATAATCAGGTTCTAAGACCCGTATCTGCCTTAGTTCCAATTGTTATCACTTGAGGCATTAAAGGCATCCGCAACCTTGATTTCTTATTTAAATCTTCATTTGGATTAACTATGATTCCCGACTCAGCTTCATCTGTTCCACCCAAACAGAAAACTTTCGCCACCATTAGACCCATTGGGGCAGCCGCCTTGCAGGGCATCGCCTTTTCGGGAGAAACTCTGTTTGCCATTGATGCCACAAACGGCTATCTGCTACAAATTGATCCGAAAAGCGATAGCTCAACAATTTTGAACTCCAGTCGCGAGTTAGATTGGGTGGGCGCTTCTGGACTAGCCCTTGCTGGAGAAACCCTGTGGTTGACCTTGGATAATAGTGTTTACTTTTGCCAGCTCAAGGGTGATTTAAGTCTCCAGCACTTTGTTACGTTGCCTTACACGGCTAATGGAATTGCGGTTCGGGATGCAACAATCTATATCACCAGCCAAAGATCTGGGTATATTTTCATTTACAACCGCGATACAGGACGTGAGATTACCCGGTTATATGCTCCAGGCGTTGGGGTTGAGCATATTACGCTCCGAGGCGAGGAACTTTGGGTTTCAGATGCCGAGGAACAGACGGTTTACTGTCTCGATCGCGCAACAGGCGAAATACACTTTAGTGTACTCACTCCCTTTGCAAACCCGACCGGTTTAGCCTTTTACACCGATCCTGAGACGGGTCAAGATATTCTCTATGTGGCCTATGGGGGTGAGGAACCGTATATCCGCGATAACCCCAACGCTGACCCCAATTACGAATTACAGTATCGCGATCGCACATTCATTCATCCCCTCTACTTTAGCCACAATGCCGAGCGCCACTATGCCCTCTCCAATGGCTATTTGATCGAAATGTCCTACGTCGAGGAACTTGCCCCCCTCGAAGATGTTGAACTCCAACAGGTTGAATGGCGCATTGCCCTGCCGGCGGAAACCGATCGACAAAAGATCAGAAAAATTGAACCGATAGGTATGCCTTTCACCGAAGATGTTCAGGATGGACAGCGCGTCGCTGTTTTTAAATTCGATACTCTCAAACCCGGTGAACGACATCTCTTCGGTTGGAAAGCCCTTCTAGAAGTCTGGAGCATTAAATACCGTCTCACCCCACGAGAAGTGGAAAAGCTACCAGATTTATCTCCAGATTTTGACACTCGCTATCTGGTGGATAATGATCAGTTAGCGATGGACACAGAGAGCATTCGTCGCGCCGCTCGTGAAGCCATTGGTCGAGAAACAAATCTCCTGCGGAAAGTTTACAATATTCGCAACTATGTCTATGACAAACTCTCCTACGGCATTAAACCTCACATCGATACTCCAGATATTGTTTTAGAGCGCGGTGTTGGTTCCTGCGGCGAGTATTTGGGTCTGTTGCTAGCCCTAGGAAGGTTGAATGGGATTGCCTGTCGCACCGTGGGTCGTTACAAGTGCCCTGCCCACAATGACAAGTTCGGTATCCCCTTAGAACCTGACTTTAATCATGTGTGGATGGAATTTTATGTCCCCGGAGTCGGCTGGTTGCCGATGGAATCGAATCCCGATGACACTGTTGAAGGTGGCCCTTACCCGACTCGTTTTTTTATGGGCCTTGCCTGGTATCACATGGAGATGGCAAAAGGAATTCCCTTTGAAACCCTCAAAAGTGAAGGCGATCCTGTGAATAAGGAAAATGCTTCGATTGGTGAACTCGCCATTAATCATGTCCGGTTCAAAATTCTCGAAGAATTGTCGCCGCCTCAGTGGACTTAGGGGTTGCTGTTACCTAAGAATTACACGAAGTAGGTTGAACGCGTTCTTGGTTAAGCTAAGTAGAGCGATTTTCAAATAAATAGACCACAGGCAGACCTCTCTCCAAACCTCTCTCCTACCAGGAGAGAGGCTTTGATTGTCTCCCCTTCCCTCGTAGGGAACCGGAGCGACCGCCGGAGCTTTAGTGAGGACTTTAGTGAGGATGAGGAGCTGGGGGTTAGGTTTTATGATTGTGGTTCATACCCTTGAAAACTGCTGTAAGGTTCGTTGGATGATGAAAAATGGATGTTATTCCAGCAATTGATTTGCTTGAAGGTCGGTGTGTGCGGTTGTATCAAGGAGACTATGCCCGATCGCAAGTCTTTAACGATAACCCGACCGATGTTGCCAAACAATGGATTGATCAGGGTGCCACTCGCCTACACGTTGTTGATTTAGATGGGGCAAAAGTGGGTTATCCCGTTAATACGGAAACCATTGCAGCTATTGTCCAAGCGGTACCGGTGCCGGTGCAAGTCGGGGGAGGTTTGCGCGATCGCACAGGTGTGGCACAATTGCTCGATCTCGGTGTCCATCAAGTGATTTTGGGCACAGCGGCGGTAGAAGATCGCCCGTTAGTGCAGCGACTGTGCGAAGAGTTTCCAGGGAAAATTATGGTGGGGATTGATGCCCGTAATGGTTTAGTTGCCACCCGTGGCTGGATAGAAACGTCCGAGGTTAAGGCAACCGAACTTGCCCACCAGATGAGTCAGTTGGGGGCGGCGGCAATTATTTATACTGACATTCATCGGGATGGTACGTTGAGTGGCCCCAATCTAGACGCCCTCAGAGAACTGGCGCGTAGTCTCTCCATTCCCGTTATTGCCTCTGGCGGTGTGAGTTCAGTTACCGATTTGTTGAGCCTGCTGGCGCTTGAACCGTTGGGTGTGAATGGGGTCATTGTCGGTCGTGCGCTTTACACTGGAGATGTTTCCCTGAAAGAAGCGATTCAGGCTGTGGGACAGGGACGCCTTCAGGATATTCCCCCTGATTTGGGATTTTCGACCTTTGCCTGAGGTTTGATGTCTCCTAAATGGCGCGGATGGCTAGGTTTTTGGGGAACAGGTCAAAAACAGGGGAGTACATCATATGTCTGAGCCGACCACCGGCGGGGGCTTACCCGTACTGCAATACTGGTTAGAACAAACCCTCTCACCCCAAGGATTATCCATCTGGCAAACCCTAAACCATCATAGTGCCTGCTTGTCCTGTGCTTGGGGAACGGGGGGACAAAAAGGGGGTTTTGTCAATGAAGCGGGGGAATATTTACAACGCTGTGCCAAAAGTGTCGAAGCGATCGCCGCCGAATTACAACCCGCCATCCCCCCCGATTTTTTCAGTCAATTTAAGATTAATGAGTTACAACAACTCAACTCGCAACAATGCGATCGCCTAGGCAGATGGAGTTATCCTCTCATCTACCGCACCGGAGCAGACAAGTATCAAAGAATTAGCTGGGAAGAAGTCTATGCGATCGCCACATTAGCCCTAAGCCAATCTCCCGAAAGAATTGCCTCTTATAGTTCCGGACGCTCATCTAACGAAGCCGCCTATCTGCTGCAACTGCTGTTCAGAGCGTTAGGGAGCAATAACCTCGCTGACTGCTCCGATCTTTGCCATGCGCCTTCTACCGTGGGTTTAAAGCAAGTTTTCGGCTCAGGCACCTCAATGGTGAGCTTGGAGGGACTGCAACACTCTGATTGTGTGGTTTTAGTCGGTTCCAACGCTCCCGCCAACCATCCCCGTCTGATGAACGAATTAATCAAAATTCGGGATAAAGGCGGCAAAATCATCATTATTAACCCTCAACTCGAAATCGGCTTAGTCAAATTTGCCTCCCCTGCCTTTCCGATTAAATCCCTCCTCAAAGGGGGTTCGGAGATTTCCACCCTCTACCTCCAACCGATTCCCGGTAGTGATGTCGCCCTGTTTGTCGGTATCCAAAAATCCCTGATTGAACAAAATCTGCTGAAAACAGACTACCTGCAAGCCTATACAGAAGGATACCAAGCGGTCTTAGACTATGCGGCTCAAACCTCCTGGGCAGATATCACGGCGACTTGCGGCGTATTCCAGGAAGAGATTGAAGAAGCCGCCTATGCGATCGGCACATCCGGGCGGGTGGTGTTTGCTTGGGCGATGGGCATCACCCAACACCGTAATGGGGTGCACAATGTCCACAGTATTGCCAATACGGCTCTCCTAACAGGCAATGCGGGCAAACTGGGAGCCGGTACGATGCCCATCCGGGGACATTCCAATGTTCAGGGTTTTGGCTCAATGGGAGTAACGGTGCATTTACGCGCTGAGATTCAACAAGCGCTTGCCCAACTGTTAGGGCATCCCCTCAGCGACACCCCAGGTTATGATACCCGTGCTTTGATTGAAGCGGCTGACCAGGGGAAAATTGATACTCTTTTTTGTTTAGGAGGCAATTTATATGCCGCTAATCCCGATTTAACCCAAGCCCAGAGAGCGTTATCCCAGATTGACACGATTATTTATGTAGCAACGAAACCGAATTTAGGACATTTTCACGGTTTGGCAAAGCATAATACCTTGATTCTTCCCGTCTTCAATCGGTTTGAAAATCCCCATCCGACGACCACAGAATCGGGTAATAATTTTGTGCGTTTAAATGAGCCAGGAAAGAGTCACTTACAAGGGGCAAATGCAGAATTAGTTTCGGAAGTAGAACTGCTGACAGAGTTAGCCCATCGCTTATTGGGAGAAACGCCGATTAACTGGCGAAAGTTACAAGACACTCACTATGTGCGGGAGTTGATTACTAAAACGATTCCTGGCTATCAACAGATCGAAAAGATTGATGAAACGAAAGAGGAATTTACCATAGAGGGGCGCATTTTTACTGAACCAAAATTTGCCACGCCGTCCCAGAAAGCGCAAATGTTTGTTACCCCTCTACCTAGATTATCCCTGCCCACAAAAAGCGATTTTGGTCTGTCTGAAAATGTGCCTGGAATTATTCTAATTTTAGGGACAGGTAGAAGTTATGGACAACATAATACCGTAGTTTATCGCACCCAAGATAAATATCGAGGAATGCCTCACCGTCATTGTATTTTGATGAATATCAATGATATCAATCGGGGAGGATTTAGTGAACATCAACGGGTAACTGTGAAAGGAGATGCTGGAATCTTAGATAATATTGAAATTATTGCAGGGGGTATGCGGGAAGGAGCCGCTTTTATGTTCTATCCAGAAGCTAATATTTTATTTAAAGCTGATATTGACCCTGAAAGTGGTACTCCGGCTTATAAACGAGTCCCTGTGGTAGTTTATAAGCCGGAGTAAATTCAGTATTCGTCAAAGTTAGTGAAAAGAAATAACATTCATTCACTCTTCGCGTTTGTTTATAGCGAACCATCTTTACTTTTGTTCAAAGTCCAATTCGAGTTCAATAATACTAATTTCATTAACTAGTACAGTGTGGCGTAAATAACTGTCCAGTTGAAAAAGGTTAAAAAGCTTACTGTACAAACTTTCTTGCCTTCTGCCTACTCCTACGGAGAACGCTACGCGAACTGCCTCCTGATCTTCTGCCTTCTTGCACTAGTGCTACAGTTGTACCCCCCTTATCAAGGGGGGTACAAGAAAAGCCTCTGTAGCAGGATTTGAGTGAATTGGTATAAAGTAGGGGCACGGCAATGCCGTGCCCTCCCTGTGATCTACCGAACGGGCAGAAAATTACCTCGCCTGTGCCACAACTGTCCGATGACGCGGACTATTAGGAGTAATCGTCGGTGAATCAAAACCAGCCTTCACCAGTTCTTGTTCAAGATTCAACGCAAAATACTCATCCATATAAGGTTCAGTACTCTTGAGTAACGTCAAAATGTAAGGTGGCATTTTTGCATAAGCTTCTGACTTAGGATTCATATCCATCAAGGTGAAATAACCACCCGGACGCAGCAAGCGACGTACCTCGCGCAAAATTTGCTGGGCGACTTCTTGAGGAAGTTCATGGAACACTAAGAAAGTAGAGACTAAATCGAAAGAAGCATCTGGTAAACCTGTTGATTCAGCCCTAGCATGTTTCCAGTTAATCTTGCTATGGCGTTGGCGAGAATTGTAATTAGCAACTGCCAAAAAGTAAGGCGACAAATCTAAACCCGTAATCCTTGCCGAGGGATACAAATCTTGGAGAGCAAACGTACTCATCCCTACACTGCAACCCAAGTCTAAAATGTCTTGCGGCTGGATAGCGATTTTCTCTTTAATAATGTTGTGGTAACTCTGTCTTAGTTTAGAGTCTCCTTGCACCCCAGCCTCAGGCCAAATCCCTGCATGGACGGATTGAGCAGCCACTTCTACTTCAAAAGCTGCATCCCAACAAAGGTCTCCTTTGTCATAACCATGAAACGATCGCAGATAATAATCTGGATAACTTAACTGGGTATTCTGGACTTGAGCCATTTCACTGTCCCAGTCGTGCATCTGTAACTGTTGTACTTGCTGCCGCCAGGGAACTCCAATTTTCTCCGCTCGCTCAATCATCATCTTACGAGCTTGCAGCTTCGCTAGGTTGGCTAACGGCTTGATCGAGAGTAAGCCATTGATCAGGCGAACGGCTATGCTGGGAAAGGTGTTTACGGCAGTGGTCATAAAAAGGTAGCTTTAAATGTACTTTGAGAGTGAATCAGGATTATTGTCTCAAAGTGCTAAGCAGAAAGCAGCAGAGGAAGCAATTCTCAACCCTTGACGGTGTGGAATAGCCGATTTGAGTCGGATTTTGTGAACACAATTCCCGAAACCGCAGCCAAAGCACTCCGGCTATGGGGGTGAAATCAAATCCATAGCTAACGTCAAGGCTTCATGTAGCCAGCTACACTATTTATCTTTATAGGTTCGCTCAATGTCGCACTTCTATTTTGATTCCGAAACTAACGGTCATAAGTCATTTGAGTTACCCGGTGCTAAACCTCACTACAACCCCGATCGCCCCGGACAAGTCAAGCATATTTTCCTCGATTTGGCGCTGGATATCCCCAATCAAAGCTTCAGTGGAACTTGCACGATCGCACTGGAAGCCATTCGTAATGACACTCACCAGTTAACCTTGGATGCGGTTAACCTGAATATCCAATCCGTACAGGTAGAGGGAACACCCCAACCCTTTGACTATGACGGTGAACAACTGCATATTCGGCTGATTAACCCCACCGAGGCGGGGAAAGAAATTAAAATTGCGATCGCCTACAGTGTAGAAAAACCTCAACGGGGTCTTTACTTCATTGTCCCCAATGAACACTACCCCAACAAACCCACCCAAGTCTGGACACAGGGCGAAGATGAAGACTCTCGCTTCTGGTTCCCCTGCTTTGATTACCCCGGACAGTTGGCAACCTCGGAAATTCGGGTGAAAGTCCCCAAACCCCTAATTGCTATTTCCAACGGCGAACTGATCGCCACGGAAGAAGACGGAGAGGACAAAATTTATCATTGGTTGCAGCAGCAAGTTCATCCGACTTATTTAATGACTTTAGCTGTCGGTGACTTTGCCGAAATTCGGGATGAGTGGCGAGGCAAACCCGTTACCTATTATGTAGAAAAAGGGTACGAGGAAGACGCCCGCCGCAGCATGGGCAAAACGCCTCGCATGATGGAATTCTTCAGCGAGAAGTTTGGCTATCCTTATCCTTTTCCCAAATACGCGCAAGTGTGCGTGGATGATTTCATCTTTGGTGGGATGGAGAACACCTCTACCACCTTACTCACCGATCGCTGCTTGCTGGATGAACGCGCTGCGATCGATAATGACCGCACAGAAAGTTTAGTCGCCCACGAACTTGCTCATCAGTGGTTTGGGGATTTAGTGGTGATTAAACACTGGTCTCATGCTTGGATTAAGGAAGGATTGGCCTCTTATTCCGAAGTATTTTGGACGGATTATGAGTATGGCAACGATGATGCCGCCTATTACTTGCTAGGTGAGGCGCAGAGTTACTTAGCCGAGGACAGTTCTCGCTATCGTCGCCCGATTGTGACTCATGTGTATCGGGAAGCGATCGAACTTTATGACCGGCACCTCTATGAAAAAGGCGCTTGTGTCTATCACATGATTCGCACCGAGTTGGGTGATGAGTTGTTCTGGAAGGCAATCCAGACGTTTGTTCAAGACAATGCCCACAATACGGTAGAAACGGTTGACTTGCTCCGGGCGATCGAAAAAGCAACCGGGCGCAATTTATTATTTCTGTTTGATCAGTATGTCTTCCGAGGTGGACATCCGGATTACAAAGTTGCCTATTCCTGGGATGGAGATAGTCAGTTAACGAAAGTGACAGTTACCCAAACTCAGGCGAAGAATGACAATAATGGGAGTAATAGTGAGCTATTTGACCTGAAAATTCCGATCGCTTTTGGTTACACTCAACCCGAATCCGAGGGAGAGGCGACACATGTGTCGCCCCTACTGAAAACGTTTACGGTGAGGATTCATGAACGGGAACAGAGTTTTTACTTCCCCTTAGAGAAAAAACCTCAATTTATTAGCTTCGATCGCGGCAATAATTATCTGAAAACGGTTGCTCTGGAATATCCCATCTCGGAACTGAAAGCTCAGTTACAATCTGACCCAGACCCTATTTCCCGCATCTATGCCGCCAAGGCATTGGCGAAGAAGGGGGGTTTAGAAGCGGTGAAAGCACTTGCTGAAGCGTTGACAAATGACTCGTTTTGGGGTATTAGGGCAGAAGCGGCAAAATGCTTAGCCCAAGTGAAGCTGGATCAGGCAACAGACGCTTTAATGGCGGGTTTAAACGACAAAGATGCCCGTGTGCGTCGGTCAGTGGTACAAGCGTTGAGTAAAATCAAGACATCCCAAAGCTACGATGCCCTGAAACAGGTACTCGAAAAGGGCGATGCTAGCTACTATGTGGAAGCGACAGCCGCCAGTGCTTTGGGGAAAATGGTGTCCGCGACTCTCAAAGATAAAGAGGATGAAGTTCTGCAATTGTTGAACAACGTCCTGAGAGAGAGGGGTGGATGGAATGAAGTGGTGCGGAGTGGTGCGATCGCAGGTTTGAGTCAGATGAAGTCGTCACCGATCGCACTGGAGGTAATTTTGGAATACACCACACCTGGTAATCCTCAACCCTTGCGCCTGAGTGCAATTCGTGCATTGGGTACTATTTCCACCGGTCAGACTCCGAACAATACCGAGTGGATTTTAGAACAATTAGAAGAACTGGCTGGAGAAAGCTTCTTCCTTACTCAAGTGGCTGTTGTTGCCGCCTTGGGGCAAATGGAAACGGTTAAAGCGATCGCGGTTTTACATTCCCTTGCCGATCAAACTCCCGATGGGCGAGTCCGCCGCATGGCTGAGGAAGCGATTCAGAGAGTACAAAAGAATGTGGGTTCCGATCAAGCCGTTAAACAACTCAGGGAAGAACTCGATCAGTTGAAAAAAGAAAACCAGGAACTCAAAAGCCGTATGGAAAATCTCGAAGCGAAGTCCAAGTAGCTGATAGGATGTCCGGTTGATTCCCCTTAATCAAACCCTGTTTATAGTAGGGGCTTAACTCTGGGCGTAACGATGTGTAGGGGCACGGCATTTCAAACATTCTTCTTTAACCGGGATGTTACTGTCGCCGTGCCCCTACTGCAACTCCACATATTATGGTTCTATTGCCGGACACCTTATCAGTGATTATCTTCCAGTGTCCGAATTCCTGCCGCTTCCATCAAATCGATCAGACGATCATAACGAAAGCCTTTGATCAAGCCGACTATCGATTGGGCTAAAGGGGCATCAGCAGGAGGGATTTGCTCAATCAGCCGAAAAATTGCCTCATCATCCACCGAATTCACCGCCTCATACAGCTTATCCGTCCACTCCAGTGGCATGACTTGGAAAGAAGTAGGCTGTAGAACAAAGGATGAATCCAATTTGCTGTCTTCCAGTCCTCCAGGGACGGCAATTTGCTCGGTGCGTCCCAAAGCAGGTAACTCTTCATAGACATAACGCACACCCAGGTATTGAGCCATCTTTTCAAAAATCACTTCTTCTCGAAAGGGTTTACGCACAAAGTCGTCACAGCCTACGGATACAACCAGGTGACGTTCCTCCTCGAAGGCACTGGCGGTAAGGGCAATGATCACCGTTTTGCGGATTGGCGCTGAGGGATTGCTGAATTTTCCCTGTTTCTCTCTCTCCTTCTCCCTGGCTTTAATCTGTTGGGTGGCTTCATACCCATCCAGGATGGGCATTCGCATATCCATCCAAATCAAGTGAGGTTTAAACGTGTTCCACTGCTCCAAGGCTTCTTGCCCATTGACGGCTTCCTGCACGCAGAAGCCCAAAGCTGCTATGAGTTTAACCAGGAGCAGGCGACTTTCTGGGGCGTCGTCAACCACCAAGATGCGATAGTTGGGTTGCCCAGGTTCTAAGCCGATGACTCGACGAGTGGGTTGAAGGAAAGGAATTTCAGTGGCAAAACTGAGACTCACCTCAACCTCAAACTGAAAAATAGTTCCCTTCCCGAACATGCTACTCACGGTAATGTCCCCCCCCATCAGTTGCACAAATTTTCGGCTGATGGGTAAACCTAAGCCAGTTCCTTCCGAGGATTTCCGACCGGTTGCAGTTTGTGTAAAGGCTTCAAATATAAGATCTAGGTCTTCGGGTGCAATGCCAGGACCAGTGTCTTCTACTGCAAAATAAAGGGTTACAGGTTGAAGGTTCAAAGAGGGTGAATAACTTTCAACCTTCAACTTTTCAACTGGCAACTCATGAGAACCTTCAACCTTAAATTTCCTGCCGACTCGTAAGGTAACACTTCCGGATGCTGTAAATTTGATAGCATTGCCGAGGAGGTTGATTAAGACTTGACGTAACTTATTTTCGTCTGTTTGCACATATCGGGGAAGACTTGGGGCATAATCAAAAATTAACTGTAAGCCCTTCTTTTGAGCGGGCAACTGAAACATGGCTTCTAAACTGTCCAACAGGTGGTATAGATCAAAGCTTTGTTGATCGAGTGTTACCTTACCTACCTCGATTTTGGACATTTGCAGAACGTCATTAATGAGTTCAAGTAAATGTTCGCCACTGCGATTGATGATTTCGATCGATTGCCGTTGCTCAATAGTCAGGGAGGAGTCACGGATGAGCAATTGGGTAAAACCGAGGATGGCATTGAGGGGTGTGCGGAGTTCATGACTCATATTAGCGAGGAATTGGCTTTTGGCGCGATTGGCTCGTTCAGCAGCTTCTTTCGCCTCCTGCATCGCGGCTTCTGATTGGCGCAATTCGGTCTCGGTTTTAGCTAATTCAGCCGTGCGTTCAACGACTTTTTGTTCCAAAGAAGTGTTTAATTGTTCCAACTCCTGATTCATTTGCTGGAGTTGCATAGTTTGCTGGTCTAGTTTTTTTTCCTGAAGGTAACTATTGACGGCTTCTCGAACTGTTAATTTAAGGTCTTCAAACTGCCAGGGTTTGGCAATATAACGATATAACTTGGCATATTTAATCGCATTTCCCACAGCCTCCAAATCGGCTTGCCCTGTCAGCATAATTTTCAGGGTTTTGGGCGACAGGGCATGGATACGTTTTAATAATTCATCTCCTTTAATATAGGGCATGAGATAATCGGAAATGACTACAGGAACTTCATACTGTTCATCTAGTAATTCTTCCAATAACTCTAAAGCTTCTTCACTTCCGGCGGCGGTTTCTATCAGATATTCATCGCCCAAGCTTTTTTCCAGCTCGATTTCCAGGCTATCCAGGATTGTCTGTTCATCATCAACACATATAATAATCGGTTTCTTCATGGTTTAATCAAGAAATACTTATATCTTTTTTAGACCTGAATTAATGGCTTTAATTAATTCATCAGTCTGCCAAGGCTTATGCAAATATGTATGTAAATTAGCTTGTTGTTTGGCTCTCTTTAGGGCTTCTTCATCCGCTTGACCCGTTAGCATAATTGTAATGATTTGGGGATATTTTAGATGAATTTTTACCAGCAATTCATCTCCCTTCATTCCAGGCATCAACCAATCCGAAACAATCGCTAATATATTTACCTTGTCTTCAACCAATTCATCAATAATTTCTAAGGCTTCATTCGCACTTTCAGCAAATTCATAGAGATAAGTATCTGCAAAAGCTCTGCGGAGTTCTATCTCAAGACTCTCCAATATGACTACCTCATCGTCAACACATAAAATTGCTGGCTTAGGCATCGCTAATTTCCCTTTTATTCGTTGGTTATAGAGGTAATGATACGGTAAAAGTCGTTTTACCCGGTACCGAGTTTACTGAAATCGAACCCTGATGTTTTTCAATAATCTTCTTGACAATGTCTAATCCTAATCCGCTGCCTTCCCCTAGGGGTTTAGTCGTAAAAAATGGCTCAAATATTTTTGGCATAATCTCCGCAGAAATACCCTGACCACTATCCGTGATACTAACGATCAGATTGGTATTTTGCTTGATAGCATCAATTCTTAAAGTTCCCTTGTAGTCCATTGCTTGCAGAGCATTATGAACTAGATTAGTCCAAACTTGATTGAGTTCATCAGGATAGCACAATAACAGAGGCAATGGTTCATAGTTTCTCCTCAATTCCACACCTTGTTTAATTTGGTTATGATAGAGAGTTAATACGGTTTCAATGCCCTCTGTAATATTAGCTTGTACTTTTTCACCCGAGTAGTCATAACGAGCATAGTTTTTCAGCGCAAACACAACTTTGGCTGCACGTTCGGTTGCGGTGCTGATGGTTCGGGTACTTTTCTGGACACTCACCAAATCATAGACAGTCTTGAGAATTGTTGGGCTATTAGGGTCTTGTAACAAGGGCAAAAGAGGGTGAATCTCATCTCCCACAACACCAATATTGACCAAAATACTGGCGAGACTATCGGCATTATTTATGGCATAAATTTGGAGCTGATACTTTAATTGTTTTTTTATTTTTCGTTTTTCTTGACTTGATAAAACATCCGTTTTTTGACTTGATTTAGACACCAGATTAAAAAAATCTGGCTGACGTTCTTTAGATAGATTTTGTAAAAAAATCGGTAATTGTTCTAGGTTATTATTAAAAAAATCAGCAATATTGGCGATGGAGGAACGAATGGCTCCCAGTGGGGTATTGATTTCATGAGCAACGCCAGCGATCAATTGCCCAAGAGCTGCCATTTTTTCGGATTGAATCAATTCTTCCTGAGTCGTTCTCAGGTGCTCAAGAGCTTGTGAGAGTTCTTGGGTACGTTGCTGGACTTGAATTTCTAAGGTGCGATTATATTCAGCTAATAATTTGGCAGATTTTTTGCGTTCTGTAATGTCTTGAAAAGCCGCTATAGCATACACAACTTGACTCTGTTCATTAAAAATTGGCGTAGCCCAAACCTCCAAGGGGATAATCTTATCGCCTTGGTGGAGTTCCATATCATCGGTGGTTGTTCTTTCGCCGTTCAATGCTCGCATCAGTGGCTGTTGCTCACTAGGGTATAATTGATCGGTTCCCTCCATATAAGCTTGATAAATTTCCGGCAATTTCTCTGCCGTAGCATCGGCTGCAATTTCTTTGGCGAGTAACTGCTGAGCCGTCTGATTGGCGTAATAAGTTTTGCCACTCACATCAACTACAAACACGCCAACTGGCACCGCTTCTAAAAATTGCGTGAGCCTTTTTTCACTATCCCGTAATGCCTCTTGAACCCGTTGACGTTCGGCAACTTCTTGCTGTAAATGTTCCAATAATTCAGCTTGAGCTTGCTGAGCTAAACGCTCTTTTTGTTGCATCTCTCTCATGTGCTGCACATGTCGCAGAGTTTTGTTCGTCGTAATTTCTAAATCTTGCAAATTGAGCGGCTTCATTAAAAAGTCAAATGCACCCCGATTCATGGCCGCTCTGATATTTTCCATATCCCCATAAGCGGAAATAATAATAGAGTGGATCGTGGGATATTGTTCAGAAAGATTCGTGAGCAACGTTAGCCCATCCATTTTGGGCATATTGATATCCGTCAATACGATATCGATATCCGGTTGGGCTTCTAGCTGTAAGAGTGCTTCTAACCCATCGTGAGCAAAAAAAAATTCAATTTCTTTTTGCCGGATTTTCCGTCTAAATTTTTGGCAGATTAGGGGTTCTAAGTCTGACTCATCATCTACAACTAGTATTTTGGCTGACATAGTATTTTCCAGAGAGCGAGGTTAGCTACAAATTAAAGAGTTTGGCTGGCGATCGTCAAGTTATTTGACAGCCTCAGGAGTTACGCATCTGTCACATGCGATCGCCAACCCCATGAAGTAAGAGATATGGCGAGAAGCTCACTGCGGTAGGTATCTAGGAGTTCAACAGGACAGGCTGTGTTGATGCCATATCAAGTTTTATTAATTGTCCATTATGACAATGCTATAAAAACAAGGGTTTCAGGCATTTTTATTAAGGGTGTTTGACCGGACATGATATCAATCCCGAAACCGGACAATTTTGGATAATTGATTACCGAATCTACGACTAAATGGGGATGGCAAAAGTAAGCTATAGCCTGTGTTGGAGATGAGGCAAAGCCTTATCTACTATCAGGTTTTGCCTTTTGACACAGACTTAATGGATAGACAAAAAAAGTGAAGCTATTCCGGGAAAAAATCTCTACCGACAGAACAGAATTTGTCGTTACTAATGACTTAACTCAAGATTCGACGAATGTCGTGTAAGAGGTGTGTGCTCTTCGCGCTCAGAATTGAGGAGTTTCACAGAGAACTCAAGCCATTAACTGGCATTAAACCTTGTCAATGCCGCAAAGCTCGTATCCACAGAACTCCTCCGGTGCCCTCTGCCTTAAAACTCTCAGCCTTGTACCTCATCTAAATGCAAACCGCTATAAGCATCACTCTGGCATAAGTCAAACTGACGCTCGCGTGTGACAGTAGCGTAAGTCCTGTGCAAGTTAGATGCGCGACAGTTTAATACATAGGTTGTGGTGCAAGATATCAGGGTACTAATCTTAGTTAATACCTCCCGAAGCATCTTCTCCACTGCTGCTCTGGTTGTCACCACTAGCATTATTTGGTGCGGATTTCTTGGGCTGTACGGCTTCCGGTGGAGGTAGCGGTACTGAGTTTTCAACGGGTTTAGGTTGACTGATGGGTTCTGGTGGCAGTAGTGGTGCCTCAGATGCA
This sequence comes from Microcoleus sp. AS-A8, assembly GCA_039962225.1. Taxonomy (NCBI): domain Bacteria; kingdom Bacillati; phylum Cyanobacteriota; class Cyanophyceae; order Oscillatoriales; family Microcoleaceae; genus Microcoleus; species Microcoleus sp. AS-A8. Next base: position 48,550 of record JAMPKV010000018.1, on the reverse strand, counting down.
GGGGCTTGGGTTTGCCCCGATGGCCTTTGGACTTGTGGCTGCGGTTCTTTAGGTGGGGACACCGGAGCCGGCTTGGATACGGGAGGATAGGATTTACGGGTAGGTTTGGACGGTGATTCTACCCGCTTGCGACGAGAACTCTGAGAACGGGAGGATGATGACGAAGCAGGTGTAGATTGCGATTCCTTTTGTGGGTCTGATTTTTGGCGGTAGGATTTTCTGGGGTAAGTTCTGCGAACGGGTTCTTCTTGAGAAGTGGTAGAGGAAGAGGAGCGATTCTGCTTCTGCTTCACAGAGGGTTGAGATTGAACCGGAGATGGCGATTTAGTAGACTTCTGCGGAGTCTCGTCATTATTAGTAGAAGTCTCGTCATTACTAGTAGAAGTCTCCTCCTTATTCGCATCCGTACTGGGAAGAGGAACGGGCGAGGCGGAAGGCTCAACAGTGGCTGTAGGTGTGGCGGTGGGGGGTTTAGGCTTAGACTGATGCTGAACAGCGCCCAAGGCGACTAAACCCGTAGCGATCGCAGCCACTCCGCCCATGGCAATACCCCGAACCCCCAAGCGATTCAATACGGGCAGATGAGGAGAAGACAGCGATTTTTTCTTTAATTGAGCCAGTTGCTGGGCATTGATCGGAGCTGTTGTGCCGGTGTGGGTGGAGCTGGAGATCGGGGTACCATTAACTTGAGCAAGCTGCGGGTTGGGTAACAGCGACAGCCATTCCTCCACATTGGCTGGTCGAAAACGCGCTTCTACAGACATGCCGCGCATAATGGCTTGATTCACCGCAGCACTCATCTGAGGTTGCAGTTCGCGGGGGGCTGGCATGGGTTGGCGATCGCGAATGACGGCGGGAGTTGGGACTTGTGCGGTTAGAAGGGCATAGAGAGTTGCCGCCAAACCGTAAACATCCGACGCCGGGGTGCGCTTTTCTTTAACTAAATACTGTTCCAACGGGGCATAGCCATCCGACACCAGATTGGTATGAGTCTGTGTTGAGTCGGTATTAAACCCCCGTGCAATCCCAAAGTCAATCAACACTACTTCCTGAGTGCCTTGACGGAGGATGATGTTGGCTGGTTTGATGTCCCGATGCAGCAAGCCCTTTTGATGCACAACCTTTAACGCTTCGCCCACTTGTCGGATATAATAAATCGCTGTCGCTTCATCCAAGGGGCGTCCTGGAAACACAAGCGCTTGCAACGTTAAGCCAGCCACATAGTCCATCACCATGTAGGGCCATTCCGCTTCCACGAAAAAATCGCTAACGCGGACAATATTAGGATGGACACACAGCGCCAAAGCTTTCGCTTCATCCTGAAATCGGTGCTGGAACCGAGGAAACTCTGGGTGTAGCTGAAGGGACTCGTTGAGGGTTTTAATCACCACTACCTGATCCAAGTAGTGATGGGTAGCTTTATACGTGACGCCGAAGCCGCCGCGTCCCAGTTCCTGCTCTAGAGTATATTTGCCACCCTGTAAGGTTTTACCGACTAACAAGTTCATACCTCTCACACCGTTTTTCCTTTTTGGTTGTTAGTTTAGCGAGAGAGTCTAACCACTAAGATATAGAAGACGCACTCGTACCTAAGTCGCAATTAAACTCTCGGTTTTGTGCACATATACTCAGCCTGTGGCAATTAACTTTTCACTCTAACTCAGAATGGAGGGAGATGTTCAAGGTTGTGTGCAGGAAGTTGGTTGATGCAAATATTGCCACTATCGAGCGACACAAAGTTGTACAAAGACTCTACAGGACTCACAAAGCCCCATCCGGCAAAGTCACCAGACAGAGCTAATTAATTTATCGGTTTTAGGGGAAGAACCTGTCCACCCGGTTCGATACTCAGCCGTTGGCACTCAATCTACACTCATAATACTGATGGACTGATTGCAGCTAGCTTGCATGGGTCGCGTTACATGGGCGATCGACACTTTAGCTGGTTGGGATTGCGTCCAGTTTCCGACACCGTAGTCGAACTCGATGAATTTACTGATGATTATGAAACTGCTGATGGATAGAAGCGCTTCTATTGATCTAACCAGTTAAACAGTCCCAGTGCAGTCACACTCCCTACAAAGTGAGCACCGATCATATTGACGTTTGCCAACACTACAAAAATATCCAACGGACGAATGAAATTTATAGAGGTATAAGCTGTCACTCCTGGAGGTACTGCTAAAGCTTTTGCTGCTACGACAGCAATGGTCACTTCCGATGCAAAAAAAGCTAACAATAGACCGATTAAACTGATGATTAATCCAGTGCTTAATACTTGAAGTATGTCCTCTTTTTTGGGATGTAATTCCCGATTAGGCAACTGTAAAAGTTTGGCTAAACGCCTGTAACGGAAAGACAAATAGAGCCTGAAGCACAGCAATAAAATTCCAATAATACCTAAAAAGACGCCAAACCCCATGACCGGATTCGTCGTTGTTTGGGCAGTGACATTACGGCTAAATATAGCCAACAACAAAGCCAAGCCAGAAACAGCCCCTAGTACTAACTGTACGGTGAAGCTAATCCGCCTTACTACGCGAAAAGTAGCTGCAAATCGTTGTTTAGTGGGTGCAGGCAAGTAGAAATTTAGCTGATTTGACATATTCGTTCTTGTTAAGGTTGAGATGGTTTGGCTGGGTAAGCCATAACTAACTTTAATCTAATTTGCTAAAGTGAAAAGCTAGTATTGATGCAAAAAATATGGGGTAAAAACTTGATAAATAGAGGCTTTGCTAACAGCCAATCTAGCGCATCCTGTCTAGGTACTAAATATTTAGCTAAGTGAAGTCAGTCTTTAGAAGGGTCTTTTTGCGCGATCGGAGTGTAGGGTATTGTGAAAGTGCAGGAACCTTGATGAGATACTTTGCGATCGCACTTACTCCAACTCGTCTGGATTAACCCCTAATTCTCGCAATCGCGCCGCTAGTCGATCTGCTCGTTGTTCTGCTGACTCTGCTCGTTGCTGTGCAGTCGTCGCTTTTTCATCGGGAGTTAAAATCAACTCTCCCTCAGCAGTAAACCAGCGCAACCACAATCGATTAATTTCACGAAAACTCCCTTGCCACAACCCCAAACTTAACTCCAACTCCGGAACCAACAAGCGTCCATCCGTTAGAGTCATCAGTTCATAGTGACCGCCAACCAGATGAAATGCTCGGAGTTCGTTGGTATAACGGCTAAAAATAAAGTAATAGGGAATCCGCAAAATCTGCTCATAAACCTGCCACTTCGTTGGTGGATTCCCGGATTTTTGCACAGTCCGACCGAAATCTTCTTCCTCCGTACCAGGAGACAATAACTCTACCACCACAAACGGATTGACCCGTTCCTGCCAAACCACATAACTCAACCGCAAGTCTCGCTCTTCATACAACCGAGACACACCCACAACCCCAAACCAATCTGGGCGCTTGTACCAGTTGGGATGAGTGACATCGTAGTAGAGATTCAAGTCACAAGCGGCAAAAACCTGCTCCGCACTCCAATTCGCAGGCCCAAACGTTAAAAACAGCAGCAGAGGTTGCAAGAAATGAAACTCGTCAGGCAATCCGGGTTCCTCCGGGTTCTCGCTCGGTAAATCATACATCGTCGGCAATGTTTGCCGGGGTGAGAGCGGCGGATCGGATTGAGCAGGAAGGCGAACCATAGCGATGCAAGGATTTTAGCTCTTAAATTCTGGATTAAGCTGACAGGCATTCAGCCTAATTTGGACACTTATAGCAGTCGCCAAGGCGACTCTTGACTCTCGTCAAATACTGAAACCTTTACCAGTCAATCTTTTCCCTTCTGTCCTCACTAAAGCTCCGGTTTGCCTTCTGCCTTCTGCCTTCTGCCTTCTGCCTTCTGCCTTCTGCCTTCTGCCTTCTGCCTTCTGCCTTCTGCCTTCTGCCTTCTGCCTTCTGCCTTCTGCCTTCTGCCTTCTGCCACATATTTAAGTTAAAAGGAGGGATTTGTCAATCCCCCCTTCCTTACTCTCCGCCAGACTACATCCGGCTACACCATCACACCACACTCCACCCAATACTTAGAACCGCTGACCCAAACCAAACTGAAGTCGGCTATCACCTTTATCCGTAAAGGCGTAGTCGGCGCGAATGATGCCCACGGGGGAGTTGACCCGCACACCAGCACCGTAACCAAAGCCTGTTCCCGGCTTACCGCGCACGACTCCTGGCTCACCGAGTACACTGCTACCTGAACCTAAGTCAGAACCAAAGTCGGCAAACAAGACGGCACCGACTGGGTTGAAAACAGGGATGCGATACTCCGCCGAGGCCAACACAAAGCTGCGACCACTGGCTACGTCACCCGTACCATAACCTCGCACCGAATTGATACCCCCCAGGTTGTAGGCCATGTATGGAGGCAAATCGCCAATGGTTGTTCCACCTTGGACGTTAAAGGCTAGCACTTGCGGGTCTTTCGTACCCAATATATTAACGGGCGTGTATTGGGAATAATTGGCCTGAACTCGGTTCATCAAGATATTGCCGCTCCCCACCGGGATTGACTGTTGAGTCGTCAAGCTGAGGAGGGAACCTTGGGTGGGATTATAGGGATTGTTCCGTTCATCTCTAGTAACTCCAGCCGTTACCGCTAGCAAGTCATCAACACCAGTCCCGCTGAAGGAAACGGGATTACCGAAGGAATCTGTGGAGATAATATTGCCATTGCGATCGCGAATGCTGGTGCGGGTGTAGTTTAAACCCAACGAGGCATCCCACTCTCCCACCGGTTTGTTCAACGAGATGCCACCGCCAATCTGTCCTTCGCGGGGTTGCTCATAATTCCCTGCTTCATTCGTTTGGTTTTGGAAATCATCATCGAACGTCTGGGATATACCACGACGCCTAAAACCATTGACGCTATATCCCGGCATATCAGGGTTGCTCGCCTGATACGGGCTAGTGAAATTGCCGTCAAACTGGAAGTCTTTAGCCCCAATCTGGGCATTCAGCCCTAGCTGTTTGTTCACGCCGCCAAAATTCTGGTCTTTGTAGTTAATCGTACCGAACAAACCAGAGCTGGGGCTGTAGCCACCGCCCACATTGACGCCACGGGCAGATCGTTCGATCAGGTCGTAAGTCACATCGACTTGTCTAGCATCGCCGTTCAGGGAGACGTTGGCATTATCGAATAGTCCCAATTTGTACAGTTGCTGCAAGTCCTGCCGCGCTACATCCACACGGAAGACTTCACCGGATTTGAGTTTCAACTCACGCTTGAGGAAATCTTCCTTAGTACGCCCCTGAGTCGGCTTACCCTCTTTATCCAAGAAGCGGAAGTTAATGTCGCCAACCATGCCTTCAGCCACATCAACAGCCAGAACCCCGTTGCGGTTGGGTTGGATGGTGGCGACTTGTGCCAAGACATAACCGTTGTCTTTATACCATTGACTTAACTGTTCAAAGCCTTGGCGCAGGGCAGTGGGACTGACCGGTTGTCCGAGTTGAGATTGGAAAATGGTGTTGGCAACGTCTGAGGTGAGAACCTGGTTACCGGAGAGTTGGAGCGATCGCACTACAACCGGTTCTACCTGAAAGACGACATTCCACCCCTCTCGGTTAACGGTTTTGCTCACACGAGCGTTGGCAAAGTAACCTGTATTGAGAATGGCCGCGACATCTTTTTCCAACTGGCTTTGATTGGTTGAACCGCCGGAACGAGTGCCAATGGTGTTCAAAACCAATTGCTGTAATTCTTCCGTAGCACCCTTAACCTCAACATCGGTGGCAGTGACGGCGAGATCGTTGCCATTGGTGGACTGGGCAACAGCGTTAGTAGGTTTTGTTGATGCCTGATTGCTGGCGCTAACCGATGTTTTCGCTGGCTGAGGAGAGGCGGATGCAGTGGGAACCGCCACCGTTTTACTGGTAGTGGCTGGGTTGGACTGGGAAAATACAGGTGTTACAGACGCTTCTGGTGAAGCAATTGCCACCGCTGACTGGGATGCTGGGGACGCCTCAACAGGAACGACATAGTTACTCGCCGTCGGTTTCGCCGTCGAATTCGGGAGGTTTGGATTGGCGATCGCTTGGTTGGTTAACTCCCCAGCCGCGAGGAGCGCTAATGTAGAAAGTAAAACGATTCTGTTTAGCATAAAATTAGCCTCATCGCTAGTCAGCTTTGTTACAATTTTCTTTGCTTTTGATTAACCAGACCGTTGCGGGAATTGACAAGTTCCAAGGGTTGTGCCACAACTCCATCTGCCACATTCAGCAACGCTGACTGAAAATTTTGGATATGGGATGATTGAGGAGTTCAATCCCATCCGGTGCGCTTGTAGGATGGGCAATGCTAGGGCGACAGAGCGCGTTTGCTCAAGCTATTGAGATTCATTTTGCTATTTGTCCCAGATTTTCCCTAAAAGCTTTGAAAACTATTCACAGAGGTTAGGTTCTGTACTTTCTTCCCTAACCCTCCGTGCAGTGTGACCGAAATAACTGACCCGCTCAACTCACGTTCTCACTCTGTGAGACCCTTTCTCTGGGGGATTTTGATGAGTGTAATTACTTAGCCACTTGCCAAGACAGACATTGATTTATTCCTAGCGATCCTGCACAATGCAGGTTTCTACAGTGGTGCAATTCCACTGCGGGTCAGGAGCCATTTTTTGTTGATACAAGGACTAACCAGATACTAATGATGCGTCTGCTCTGCCTCAGCAATGGTCATGGCGAGGATGTGATTGCCGTCCGAATTTTGCAAGAATTGCAGAAACACCCAAATGCTCCAGAACTAGCAGCATTGCCTTTAGTGGGTGAAGGACGCGCTTATAGCCAACTCGGTATCCCCATCATTGGAACCGTGCAGACGATGCCTTCCGGGGGTTTCATTTATATGGAAGGGCGTCAGCTCATGCGAGATTTGCGGGGTGGTTTACTGCAACTCACTTGGTCACAGTTTAAAGCGGTTCGTCGTTGGAGTAAACGAGGTGGTGTCATTTTGGCGGTGGGAGATATTGTTCCCCTCTTGTTTGCGGGGTTGAGTGGCGCACCTTATGGGTTTGTGGGTACGGCTAAATCTGAGTATTATGTGCGGGATGAAGCTGGAGAGTTGCCCAAGCGCTCATTTGCGGAAACTTGGTCTGGTTCGGTTTATTATCCTTGGGAACGCTGGTTGATGAGTCGTCGGCGCTGCAAGGCGGTGTTTCCCAGAGATAAGCTGACAACGGAAACTTTACAAAAGTGGTCTATTCCGGCGTTTGATTTAGGCAATCCGATGATGGATGGGATTGCTCCAGAGCATCCTGCACCCGTATTTTATGAAACGAATGCGGAGCTCAAAGAAATGCAGCGATCGCTAGTTGTGACGCTTCTACCCGGTTCTAGAGTCCCGGAAGCCTATGACAATTGGCAGCAAATTGTGCAAGCCACGGATGGATTTTTGGATACTTTCACGGAGAGAACGCTCTTGTTTCTCGGTGCGATCGCTCCGGCTGTAAGTCTCGACCTTTTAGGAAAAACTCTGCAAGGATATGGGTGGCGTCAGCAATCGTTGGCAGCGATGACATTGAACCTTGAGTTCCAGGACGAAAATGCGATCGCGTTTACGAAAAAGAATGCCACGTTGATTTTGACTCAAAATGATTACAATCTCTGCTTGCTCAAAGGCGACTGCGCCATTGCCATGGCAGGGACAGCTACAGAGCAGTTTGTCGGGTTGGGAAAACCTGCGATCGCCATGCCCGGACAAGGGCCACAATATAACCCCATCTTTGCCGAAGCTCAAACTCGCTTGTTAGGGCCATCTCTGATTTTGGTTGAACAGCCAGGGAAAGTAGCGAGTGTGCTACAGCAGTTGTTACGTGACCCAGATTGGTTACAGTTAATTGCAGATAATGGTTTTCAACGCATGGGACAACCGGGAGCAGCATGTCGCATTGCAAACTGTTTGATGGAGCGATTTGAGGGATTGAAAGCTACGGACTAACTCTATAAAAGTCCTCAATGATTCCGGAAGCATTAAACCCAGACTTCTCTAATAAGTTGGAAATAGAAATGAGTTATCAACGTATTACACGTAATATTTAGTATTACCAATAAATCTTGAAAAACTACCTCTATGAGAATAGTAAATAAAGATTAAAGTTGTATAATTCTAAACGAATAGTTGAGTTAAATGTTAGCAACGCTAGCCATACTTTGCAGGGTGCTAGCGAAGGTCAATATGGAGTACAGGAAGGATTGACGCTCCCGACTCATTGCAAAAATACACAACAAGCCTCAAAGCTCAGGCTATACCAACCTATCTTACCTGTATGGAATTAAAGAAAGTCCGCACAGGCTGATTTTGTGTATGTAGTCACCTCAAGCCGAGGCTGAATCTTTTGACAAAACAATTCTCAATCAAACCTAATTTATGATTACTCTTCCTGGATATCAAATTTGTACAAAAATATACGAAGGTACTCATTCAGAAGTTTATCAAGCTATTCGAGAACGGGATAAAAAAGCAGTAATTCTCAAAGTACTTAAAGAAGACTATCCCACACCTTCAGAACTCACCCGTTATAGGCAGGAATATGAAATTACCTGCCAGCTAAATCTAGATGGTGTGGTTAAAGCGTATGGGTTAGAACCTTATCAGAGAACTTTAGTCATTATCTTAGAGGATTTTGGCGCGTTATCTTTAAAGCAATTGATAAATGGATATAAGGGGGTAGGCACGGGGACACTACCTTTACAGGAATTTCTCAACATTGCTATTCAGATAGCTGAGATTTTGGCGGCTATTCACAGCCGCAATATTATTCACAAAGATATTAATCCAGCCAATATTGTCTATAACCCAGAAACCGGACAAGTCAAAATTATTGATTTTGGTATTGCCACCCAATTAACTCGCGAAAATCCAACGCTAAAAAATCCCAATGTTTTAGAAGGCACCTTAGCCTATATGTCGCCGGAGCAAACGGGACGGATGAACCGTTCCTTGGATTATCGCACAGACTTTTATTCCCTGGGTGTCACCTTCTACAAACTGCTTACAGGAAAGCTACCCTTTGAAACCAATGATGCACTGGAATTGGTGCATTGTCATATTGCTAAAGTGCCGATATCGCCCCATGAGGTTAATACAGAGATTCCTTTACCGGTTTCAAATATTGTAATGAAACTGATGGCGAAAACGGCTGAGGAACGATATCAAAGTGCGTTCGGAATTAAAGCGGATTTGGAATTATGTTTAACTCAGTTAAAGTCTGATGGAAAAATAGTAGAATTTCCCCTCGCCCAGAGTGATATTTCAGATAAGTTTCAAATTCCCCAAAAACTCTATGGACGTGAGGCAGAAGTTGAAACGTTACTAGCCGCATTTGAACGAGTTGCAGAGGGAACAAATGCCAACCCCCTGAAAGGTGCGGCTACACAAACGAAGTCTGCGGGTGGGGGAGGAATTGAAATGATGCTTGTTGCTGGTTACTCTGGTATCGGAAAATCAGCGTTGGTAGCCGAAGTTCACAAACCCATGACAGAAAAACGGGGCTATTTCATTTCCGGAAAATTTGACCAATTTCAGCGCAATATTCCCTACTCGGCTGTTGTCAGTGCTTTTGACGGATTGATGCAACAACTGTTAACTGAGAGTGAGGCAAAACTACACGAATGGCGAGAAAAAATATTAACTGCCGTTGGTTGTAATGGGCAGATTATTATTGATGTAATTCCGGAAGTGGAACTCATTATTGGCAAACAGCAAGCTGTACCAGAGTTGGGCACGACTGAGTCGCAAAATCGTTTTAATCTTGTCTTCGGTAACTTCATCCGGGCATTTTGTACAAAAGAGCATCCCTTGGTAATCTTTCTGGATGATTTGCAATGGGCAGATTCTGCTACTCTCAAGTTAATCGAACTGATGATGATGGATGCTGAGAGTCAATCTTTATTTTTAATTGGAGCGTATCGGGATAATGAAGTTAGTCCTGCTCATCCCTTAATGGTGACTGTTGATGGACTACAAAAAGCAGGGGCAACTATTAATTTTATTACCTTAGCTCCTTTAGGAGTAGACCCAATTAGCCAACTGATTGCCGAGACATTGCACGATGATATCGCCTCAGTCAAACCCTTAGCCAAACTGGTGGTGAAGAAAACTGATGGCAATCCTTTCTTTGTTAATGAATTTCTTAAAACCCTGCACGCTGAAAATTTACTCAGGTTTATCCCCCCTCAATCACCCCTAACCCCCCTTATTAAGAAGGGAGTACAAAAAGAATCATTCAATTGCTACCCTTGGCAAGGAGGGAGTACGGGGGGGTTCTGGCAGTGGGATATTGCCCAAATTGAAGCCCAAGATATCACGGATAACGTAGTAGAGTTGATGATTGGCAAAGTTAAGAAGCTGCCAAAAGTCTCTCAGCAGATTTTACAGTTTGCAGCTTGTGTAGGTGCTGCTTTTGACTTAAAAACTCTTTCCATTATTACCAAAAAATTAAATAGTGAAATTTCTTCTGCACTAACTCCAGCAGTTCAGGCAGGGTTAGTTATACCGACATCTGAGTTCAATGACAATTTGTTGATTCAATCTTATAAATTTCTGCATGACCGAGTACAACAAGCGGCTTACACCTTAATTGATAAGACTCAAAAAAATTCTATCCATTTACAAATTGGTCGATTGCTATTGCAGAACACTTCACCAAAGATGTTGCATGAAGAAATATTTAAAATTATCGATCATCTCAATCTGGGAATTGAATTAGTAACCCAACAAAAAGAACGAGACGAAATTGCCAATTTGAATTTAATAGCCGGTGAGAAAGCCAAGGCAGCAACCGCTTATGGGGCAGCATTTGAATATTTGAATGTGGCACTAAAGCTCCTGAGTGCAAAAAGTTGGAAAAATGCGTATAACCAAACCTTAACTATACATGAAAAAGCCGTAGAATCGGCGTACCTCAACGGGGATTTTCTCGTAATGGATCAATTGACGGAAATAGTGTTAACCCATGCCAGAACTGTCATAGAAAAGGTGAAAGTCTATGATGTCAAAATTCAAGCGGCTGGATCACAGGGCAACTTTAAAGAAGCGATTAAAATTGGACTAAAAGTGCTAAATCTGTTGGGGGTGATATTACCAGAAGAGCCAAGTCAATTAGATATTCAAAAAGGATTTCAGGAAAATACTTCACTTTATGAGAGGCAAGAAATAGAAGAGTTAATTAACCTGACAGACATGACTGAACCCGAACCGCAGGCCGCTATCCATATCCTCTCTAGTATCAGTGCTGCCGCCTATATCGCTAATCCTGAACTTATGATATTGATTGTTTCATCAATGGTTAATTTATCTATTAAATACGGTCATACTACTTGGTCAGCCTTTAGTTATGCCTGTCAGGGATTAATTTTGTGTGGAGTGGCTCAAGACATTGAGTTGGGTTATAAATTTGGCAAATTGGGTTTAACTTTGGTGGAACAGTTAAATCCCAAAAGAGGGAAGGCTAGGGCATTAGAGGTATTGGGTACTCACGTCATGCATTGGAAAGAACATGTCCGGGAAACACTACCGATTCTCAGAGCAGGCTATCGAAGTGGAATCGAAACCGGAGAATTTGAATTTGCTGGTTATTGTGCCTTTTTTGTCTGTGACCATTCATATTTTATTGGTAATAAACTTACAGATTTAGAACAAAAGATGGCGACTTACGGTAACGCCATAAGTCAAATTAGACGGGAAAACCCTTTGAATTGGGTTTCCATGTTTCGGCAAGTAATCCTTAACTTACTGAGTCGTTCTAAACATACCAACTGTTTAATAGGTGATGCCTACAATGAGGAGCAATGGCTACCTCTTGCTATTCAAGCCAATGACAGATTAGGAATTCACTTACTTTATCTAAATAAACTTATCTTATGTTATCTGTTTGGTGAGGAGCATCAAGCCATAGAAAATGCTCTTCAAGCAGAACAGTATTTAGATGGTGTGACAGCCATGGTCGTTGTCCCTGTATTTCATTTCTATGATTCTTTGGTACATTTAGGCGGATTTGTCAATGCTTCAATCTCTGAAAAACAGGTTATCCTCGATCGGATTCATACGAACCAAAAAAAGATGCAGAAATGGGCGAATCATGCCCCAATGAACCACCTGCATAAATTTTATTTAGTCGAAGCCGAGAAAGCGCGAGTCTTGGGTCAATTCATTGAAGCAGAGGAGTTTTATGAACAAGCTATTGCCGGAGCAAGGGAAAACGAATATATCCAAGAAGAGGCATTAGCTTATGAGTTAGCCGCCAAGTTTTATCTAGCTCGTGGCAGACTCAAGATTGCCCAACTCTATATGAAAGAGGCACACTACGCCTACACCTGCTGGGGAGCCACAGCTAAAGTTAGGGATTTAGAAGTAAAATACCCGCAGCTATTGCCTCAATCATCTGCCACCAAAAGCCTTACTTCCACTCGCACGACCACGAGCCATTCCACAAGTGGTAGTAACTCAGCATCATTATTAGATTTAGCAACTTTGATGAAAGCTTCCCAGGCAATTTCTGGTGAAATTGTGTTGGATAAATTATTGGCTTCTTTGATGGAAATTCTCATCGAAAATGCTGGGGCACAATCGGGTTTTCTGATTTTGCCGTCCCCTTCAAAAAATGGTCATGAAAACTGGGTCATTCAAGCATCAGGTTCAGTTGAGGAAGAGCAGAAAACGATACTGCAATCGATTGGCATAGATTCTGTAGAAGTATCTACCCAACTGCCCCTTTTGTCGGCTGCGATTGTTCACTATGTCATCCGCACGAAAGAAAATCTCGTCTTAAACGATGCTGTCCATGCCGGAAAATTTACCCAGGATGCTTACATTCTCACGAAAAAACCCAAATCAATTCTCTGCATCCCACTGCTCGATCGTACTAAACTCAGTGGTATCCTCTATCTAGAAAATAATCTCACCACCGATGCGTTTACAAAAGACCGCGTTGAACTCCTGAAACTCTTATCGGCTCAAGTTGCCATCTCCATCGAAAATGCCCAACTTTACACCAACTTACAGGATTTCAATGAGAATTTAGAGCAATTAGTCCAGCAGCGCACCGCAGAACTGTCCCAAGCCCTAAACGACCTGAAAGCCACGCAAACAAAACTGGTAGAATCCGAAAAAATGGCATCTCTCGGCGGGTTGGTGGCTGGTGTCGCCCATGAAATCAATACCCCCGTTGGCATTAGCATTACCGCCGCTTCTCTGTTAGCCGACAAAACCACAGAGTTTTTCGAGACGTATAAAAGCGGACAGATGAAGCGATCGCAACTCGAAAAGTTTCTCGATATCGCCATGCAGAGCAGTAGTATGGTCTTAAGTAACCTCAACCGTGCTGCTAATTTAATTCAGAGTTTCAAACAGGTAGCCGTCGATCAGTGTACGGAAGAACAACGCACATTTTATCTTAAACAGTATCTATCTGAGGTATTGATTTCCCTCAAACCCACACTAAGAACCACTCATCATCAGGTGGAAATCAAAGGGGATGAAGCGATCGCACTCAACACTTATCCAGGTGCATTATCTCAAATTATCACCAATCTAGTGATGAACTCCCTCACCCATGCCTACTCCCCCGAAGACGCTGGACATCTAGTTTTTGACTTTAAACAGCAAGGTGAGCAGATTATCTTGGCCTACTCCGATGATGGCAAAGGCATTCCCAAGGAAAACTTAAGTAAAATCTTTGACCCATTTTTTACCACAAAACGAGGACAGGGGGGAAGCGGATTGGGACTTCATATTGTCTATAACTTAGTGACTCAAAAACTCAATGGTACCATTGAAGCAGAGAGTCAAGTGGGTGTAGGAACGAAGTTTATTATTAAGCTGCCTATGGAAAGAAAGTAGAGAGTAGGGATATCCCAATTTACAATTTTTAATAAGAAATAAATAACAATGTTAGAAGAGACTAAAAACCAGACCTTTAATGAAAATGACGATAAAATAGTCTTTGCTGATGAAGACGATGAGGAAATAGTCTTTGCCGATGAAGACGATGAATTAATTTATTCAAATCCTGAAGATAAAAAAACTTTTTTTACCAATGCCAACGACTTCCCCCTATCGACAGGAGACAGCTGGAAAATTCTTATAGTAGACGATGAAGCCGAAATTCATCAGATTACTAAATTAGTACTCAGTGAATTTATATTTGACGGCATTCCCCTGAGATTCATTAGTGCTTATTCGGGAGAAGAAGCCAAAACATTAATCGAAACACATCCAGATACGGCTCTGATTTTGCTCGATGTAGTCATGGAAAGCGATGATGCCGGATTGGAAGTGGTAAAATATATTCGGGATGTTCTGGGTAATTCATTAGTGCGGATTATATTACGCACAGGTCAACCAGGCCAAGCTCCGGAAGATGTGGTAATTATTCACTACGATATTAATGACTATAAAACCAAAACTGAACTAACGACTCGCAAATTATTTACTACAATTGTGACTGCATTGAGAGCTTTTCGTGCCCTCAATAAGCTAGAAGAAAGTAGAAGAGAACTGGCAAAAATTGCCCAAGCTTCAGCACGATTTGTACCCCGTCAATTTTTGCATTTTCTCAAAAAAAACAGTATTGTTGACGCCAAGCTAGGGGATTCAGTACAAGCCACGATGTCCATTTTGTTTGCCGACATTCGCTCTTTTACCACTTTATCGGAAACGATGTCTCCCCGCGAAAATTTTGATTTCCTCAATTCCTACTTACATCAAGTTTGTCCCATTATCCGACAGCACAACGGCTTTATTGATAAGTATATTGGCGATGCCATCATGGCTTTGTTTCCTGAAACCGTCGATGATGCCCTGACAGCTGCAATTGAAATGCAAAAACAGGTGGCAATTTATAATGAGTCTCTTCAAAATAGAGGTTGCCTGCCCATCAGTATCGGCATTGGCATTCATAGTGGCAGCATGATGCTGGGTATTATTGGGGAGGAAGAGCGACTATCAAGTACGGTAATTGCCGATGCGGTGAATCTAGCCAGTCGCTTGGAACAGTTAACCAAACTCTACGGAGCAGGTATCATTGTTAGTGGTGAAGCTCTCTCTAAACTTGATGATCCCCAAACCTATACCTGCCGATTTCTTGACCGAGTTCAGGTGAGAGGGAAGCAGTCTTTTGTAGCAGTCTTTGAAATTTACGACGGTGACTCTTCCTTGATTCAAGAGTTCAAAACCCAAACCAAGCGCGATTTTGAACAAGGGGTTTGGCTTTATTTTCAGGAAGAATTTACTAAATCCCAGCTATACTTTGAGCGAGTTTTGCAAGTTAATGACCAAGATTTAGCTGCTCATCTTTATCTAGAACGAATCAAAGTATCCCAAAAAGCTGGAATCGCTCTAAAGTGTGAAGAATTTGACGTTTTTCATAAGAAACGATGAATTTGACCCTGATTAATCAGGCTGATCACCTCAACTGATCTAACTCCTGCTAACCAACAAACAGTCTCCTTCAATTTCAAGGGTAGCGGGTTCAATTCCCGCATAAACTTGCTGCCGTTTCCCACAAAACCGAACGTGTACCTTACCTTGACACATCGAGCTTAATGATAACTCCATCACCTGCTCAACAACACCCACTGCTTTGAGATAGAAAATGGCTTGGAGTCGCGCCTTTTCTAAGAACGCCTTAGGTTGATCTTTGTATAGCGGATACAACGATTGGAGCACACAGTTTTCAATGCTAATGGTAGTTGCACTGCTTTGAATTAGTTTCTCCAACACGGCCCGTTCAGCTAATGCAGGACTGAAAACTTGAGCATCTTGCAGCATTTGCAACTTGGGTGGGTCATTGAATAACAACCGCCTCGCTTTTAAGGTCGCAATATCATCAGCTGTATAGAATTGCTTGCGTCCTTTGTAAGATTGCTCCAAGGTCTTATTATCTAGCTTGACGGGTTTGGGTTCAAGTGTAACAGTCCAGAGTTTACAATCCGCTCTAGATATTAATTCTACACTCTTAACTTTAACCAAGAAACCATCATTTTGATAGGCGAATTTGAGCAGAGGTGGCTGTTCATTCTTAGGACGAAGGGCTTGGATTGCCGCATCATCTTGGGTCGTTCTAGAGGGAATTTGGATAATCAGCTTGCCATTGGCATTTTGACTATACGTTTCGATTTGGAAGAAATGTTCGTGTAACAGAACCCATTGCCCAGAGGAGTAGATGACTAACTCCGACTCTTGGCTATTCCCTTCTGAATCCATCGATTCCAGCTCGAATGGAGCTGTAAAAGGTGTAGGGTGGATCGGGGGAATTTGGTAGACCAACACTGAACCGGGAATATTTTTTAACTTTTTGGGCACTAATTCACTAACGCTTAGAGCGAGGGGAGTTTTCACCACGTCATAGACTGTATGAGACATACAAATCCCACCGGGTTGGGCTTCCGATTGCAGGCGTGCCGCCACATTCACCCCATCACCCATGACATCGGTGCCATTGAAAAACACATCCCCTAAATGAATGCCAATCCGATGAATTAGAACCTCTTCTGGAGCGAGTTTAGCGGCTAATTCAGCAAAACGGGATTGAATTTCTTTGGCACAAGCGACGGCTTTAACCGCACTAGGGAAGTACATCAGCAGCGCATCGCCAATGGTTTTGAGGACTTTGCCTTCAAACTGCTGACACAGTTGCTTCATGACTTGGAAGTCCCGGCGGAGCAAGTCCAGGGTGTACTCTTCGTTGGCTGCCATCATTGCACTATAGCTGACGACATCTGTAAAGATAATCGCCGCCAGAGTGCGTTGTCCTTTGAGCTCCGTGGAGAGAGTTTTTTCTTTGGTAAACATATATCCTGGAGTATGCGAAGCGTCCTTAAGGCACAATGGTCTACTGAATGATCTACTGTGTGCAGTGAATGACCTGAGTCCCTATCTATATTGAAAACGACAAAACCCCACTTATTCGACGCTTTATCTAATCTAGTCAGAAAATTTATCGGAACTTTGAACTCTTGTTCCTGGTTTCCTAATGCAAATATGTCTCAGGTACCCTCCCAAATCCGCTTTGATAAGCCCCTTTTCAGCTTAAGTATTTTTTCCTTCTGCCATCTGCCATCTGCCTTATGCCTTGTCTACACCAAAAAGGGGGTAGTTAACCCGGATTTGGTACCCTACCAAAAACAGCCTGGTGATGGTATTTTTATATAAAAATTGTTAGCCGATGTCAGGGGAGAATGCTCTTCATTAGGGCTGGCTCTAAGGGCATTACTGCGATTGGAGCTGGGCATCCAACGCTTTAGTGATACGCGATCGCGTTTCTTCCAAGTGAGCTTTGGTGTAAGTGTCCATCTCTCCACCGTGCCTTCTCAGTGTACGATTGAGGCTTCCGTGTAACTGGCGTAATCGATACCAAGCGAGGGTTCGGGCATCTTCAGGCACATTAGCCGTCCGCAATACCATACTCGTTAATTGGTTGAGATAACTCCGTTGCAATGAGCGACGGACACTGGAGATCGAAAGAGATTTGTCGTTGGGTTGGAGTACCTCTGTCCAAATACTATCCTCCAAGGTTTTAAACAGTTCTGGCAGCGTCAACGCCTGATTGGAAGGACTCTTGAGTTCAATATCTTGTAAACGAGTGAGGCGATCGCCCGAAAGCAAATCTCCCAACACCTGACTTTGCAAAAAGAAAATACTCTCGTGAATTGGGTAATCTAATCGCTCGATCTTCAAGTCATTGCCCCAATCTCTCCACCGCGATGGAGCTAACTTATTCAACAACTGAGGTGAAAATTTGAACGCATCTGCCGCAAATACATATTTTTGCAACACTGAGAGTGCCTCTCGTTGCTTTGCCACTGGCACCGGTTCAAAGGGTAATCTCCCATTCGGATCTCCCGCGTGGTTGCGGTAAAACGACTGTCCACCAATATATTTAGTGATGAAATATACGTTTTGCAAATAATGCCAGAACACCGTATCAAACAGTTCGCTGAGTTCGCTGTAACTTTCACCACTGCTGGGATAACGCTTTTCCAGACGTGCCCACATAGCTCTTGCATTGTCCAATTGTGTTTGAGAATAAGTCAGCACATCGCTGCTCATATCCCAACGATTGGCATCAGGGTTCAAGTCAAAGATATCTTCATCCGTGGCATAGGCGAGATCTGGGTTCGTGGAACGCTTGGCAATCTCCTCTAAAAACCGCCGTTCCGCTTGCGCCACAATGGCACCACTGGGTTTATAGCCATACTCGATCGCCCACTCATCATAAACACCAACAGCAACGGGAAAATAGTCTCCTTGGGGTGTCCCTTGGGGTGCCAGGTTGATCGGCAAGTAATCCATCACCGAGTTAACCAATCCTTGTGTCTGCGTGACATTGCTATTATTCAATTCCTGTGGTGCCAGGAGTGTGCTACCCCGAAAGTTGTGACGCAAACCTAGGGTATGTCCGACTTCGTGAGCAATCACCCAACGCAATCGCTGATGCACATATTCTTTCATTTGCTCACTCCTGAGTTGGGTATTGGCAGAAAACACAGACAATCCCAATCGATCAATCGCAGACTGCTGAATCGACTCCCTGCTATAGCAAAGATCGTGGTCTTTCGCTAATTGTGATAAAGCAGACGGTTTTTTGGACGTAGATGAGCGATCAATCACGGATGGGCAAAGATTACCCGTTCCCATCAAAGTTGAGAGCAACGAATTCTTTGAATTCTTCTGCACTTGATTTTGATCCACCAAACGCCGAAAATCTTGCTGAATATCACGCACTAAACCACTATCTACGACAATATCAGCATCTAAGATTTCTCCGGTTAAGGGATTAACTCGTGCCGGCCCTCTAGCAAAAAATCCATCTAAAGAATTGAACCAGCGAATGGTGTTGTAGCGCACATCTGCCGAGTCCCAATCGGCATTATCTGGCATTTGTTCTACTTGAATGGCATCTTTAAATCCCGCCTTCTCAAACGCTTTGTTCCACATCAGCACCCCTTCCCGAATGGCTTCGCGGTATTCCAAAGGAACGGCGTTTTCAATCCAAAATACAATTGGTTTTTTTGGGGAAGATAAGGGCGCTTTTGGGTCTTGTTTTTCTAAATGCCAACGGTTGATATAGCGTACAAATACATCGCGGCGTTTAGCGTTAGAGAAGTCTTGATAAGTGGTTAAGAAATAGCCAACACGTTCGTCAGCTAGGCGCGGACGGTAGCTGTTGTTTTGCTCAAGCTGAGAGAGACTGTAGCGAACGCGAAGAGTAAGAGCACGGTTATCTGGAAGCGTTGGCAAGTAGTCCCCTTGACCAGAACTTAAAGAAAATCCATAAATTGATTCAATCTCGACATTCGCTGGAAAGGCTTTGGCCGTTCCAAAATAGGACTTATTGGTGTCGAGTTGGTAGTTTCCTTTCAAGGACTCTTCTAAGAAGGGGGTTAATCCTGGAATATCAGTGAGCATCAAGTCACCCAAATCAATGAGAATCGTCTCTTGAGTTGGATGAATGCTTTTAATCGGAAGGGAGTAGAGAACGGAATCGCTAAATGAGCGATCCAGCGATCGCTTTTGGGGATCGCCCGGTTCAGCACGAAAATTCACATTCCGCACAACGAAGTGTAAGTTATTATTCATGCGGCGGAAGTAGAACAGCCAAGTTTGTAGCGGAACTCCACTGTATAGCCCCCGTTCACCGATGCCCGATTCCATCGTCACGCTGGCAAGGTAGTTTTTGTTCAACTGTTGAGGCTTTACTTCCAGGTAAATTTTAGCCGTCTCTGGATTGCGGTAAAGGTTAAACAGCCCTTCCAACTTTTCCGTGTCTGCGACTAGCTTGTCAAACGACTCTAATTCCGAATCAGAGCTAGATTTTACCTTGGCCTGAGACAGTACTAAAGCTGTATGGGTTTGAGTCGCTGGGAGCGTCAAGGGCTGTTGCGCCCTTAAGGGAAACGTTTGCTTGATAGCAATCAGCCCAGTCCATAAGAATAAGCCCAGTAAGAACAACACCCACAACGGCACTCGTCTCATCCAATCAATCACCCTATAATTTTCTAGTCTATCAAGATGCCTAGATGCCTTATCAAGGCAACGAGTGTAAAGGTAGATTCTACTTTAGCCTTTGAGGCATGGAACTTGTGGCGTTCTTAAAGAGATTTGGTATTAGCGATCGCTCTAGTTCTGTTGACGGCTGTATAAATAAGTGTATCGTTGCTGCCAGATGGCTTCAATTCGGGATAGGGCGTCTTCAGTATATCGTTGGGCTTCTTGCAGGATAGCTGACCAGAGGGCGTCGAGCTCTGGCAGATTTGAGCAACTATGAATCAAGGTGCGGCAAGCGGCAATCCATTGTTCGAGTTTGCGGTAACTGACGAAGTAACCACCAAGTCCTTTGATGTGTACCCAAAGGACGTTATGCCATTTTTCCCAGTTGATAATGCGTTCTTGGTTGATTTTCAGGTGTTTGGCGATTTGCCTGAGGGTAATGACAAAGGTTTGGGGGTTGATGCGATAGCGTAGCGGTTGCATGGTTGTAGCGGATTTTAGCATTAGGTACTGCAATTCCCTGGTAGATCCCCCCAACCTCCTCACTAAAGCTCCGGCTTAAAAAGGAGGGCTAGGGGGGATCGACTCTTCACCTGAACTGTCGTGGATTATCCTGTGCTTCTTCCTCAAGAGGAGCGAAGATAATCTCAAACGCAGCCGCAGGAATGAACCGCCGTAAAAGTCTCAGATGATCGTTAGCGTCTTGGCGATTGCGGAAACGGGCGACGGTGTAGTGTCGAGCATCGGGCAAAATACGCACAATCGTCCAAGGGCGATCGCTGTGTTGGCTCAGTAGTTTTATCATTGTTAGAGTCTCCTGGTATTAGGAAGCCAGAAGCCAGCGTCAGCCCTCGCAAAGTTGAGCGCTGGCTTTTGGTTTGAGATTTGCTAGAAGGTTAATTAGTAGCCTTAATGGACTACTAAATGCAGTTTATCATAGTAGTCCATTAAGAAGTCGTTTACTCAGTTATGAGCCTCTGACACAATCAGAGGCATGGGACAAGCAGGCAAAGCCCTTAAAAAGGTCTTGGAAACTTATGACATCAGCCAATATCGATTAGCGGCAGAATTGGGAGTTGGACGTTCCAATGTTTACCGCTGGGTTAATGAGATTAGAGATCCAACGGCTGAAACTGTCAAAGATTTTGTGGAAGTGCTGCGGAAGATTAATCCAGAGGCGGCGGCTGAGTTTATTCGCCTGTATTTAGGTGGTGGCTCAATTGAGAATGAGGAGTAGTCGTAGGGGATGAGGAGTGCGATCGCACCCCCTCTTACACTTCAAACTCGATCGCTTCTCGCCTCCCAGTTATGGCGTCAACCACCTTTCATCTCCACGACACCCGTGCTAACCTGTTGAGAATTGTTACACTGATACACGCGTATCACTTAAATCCCAGCTTTCCCAGCGCCTATGGTGCATATTAAGCGCGTGGAACTCACGAATTTTAAATCCTTCGGCGGCACGACATCCATTCCCTTGCTGCCAGGATTTACAGTGGTTTCCGGGCCAAACGGGTCAGGTAAATCGAATATCCTAGATGCTCTGCTTTTTTGCCTTGGTCTTGCCAGTTCCAAGGGAATGCGTGCTGAACGTCTTCCCGATCTAGTTAATCACGATAAAGAGCGTCGGGGTACTGTTGAAGCTAGCGTTACCGCCACGTTTGATTTATCCGATGCACCCGATGCCCTCTTAGACGACGAAGAGGAGAACGACGACGTAGAGGAGGTGTCCCCGTACCTGTCTCAAAATCAGGAAAATCCCGAATCTGACTCTGGTGAACCTTTCGATCCCCCCCAACCCCCCCTTAAAAAAGGGGGGCAAGAGAAGGGAGCAACAGAAACAGAGTGGAGTGTAACTCGCAGACTTCGGGTAACTCAGCAAGGCACCTACACCTCGAATTACTACATCAACGGCGAACCTTGCACTCTCACTGAACTTCATGAACAGCTCAACCGCCTGCGGGTGTATCCAGAAGGTTACAACGTGGTGCTGCAAGGCGATGTCACCAGCATCATTTCCATGAACTCACGGGAGCGCCGGGAGATTATTGATGAGTTAGCAGGGGTTGCTGGGTTCGATCGCAAAATCGTCCAGACGAAAGAAACTCTAGCTCAAGTGAAGGAGCGAGAGGATGATTGTCGGATCATAGAACAAGAACTGGTAGCTCAGCGCGATCGCCTCGCTTCGGATCGCCTCAAAGCTGAGAAATACCAAAAGCTGCGAGCTGAACTCCAAGAAAAGCAGCAGTGGGAAGCCGTCCTCAAATGGCGCTTTCTGCAACAACAAGAGGGGAAACTTCGGGAGCAAATCGAAGCAGGCGACCGAGAAGAAGCTCAACTTACCTCCCAGCTTACCGCCCTAGACGCAGAAATCCGCCAAACCACAGGCGAACTCGACCAACTAAACAGCCGTGTCAAAGCCTTGGGCGAAGAGGAACAGCTTGCTGTTGCTTCTACCCTCGCCACCCAGGAAGCCGAACGGCGTCAGTTGCAAAATCGACAACAGGAACTCGCCGAAAACATACAGCAAACAGAACATCGCCTCAAACGGACACAGGAGGAGATTCAGCAATACGAGCAAACCCTGCAACAACTGGCGGAGCAGAAACAGCATGTAGAAACCCAAAATTTAGAGGAGCTACGTACCGCACGGGATGAGGTGCAACACAGCCTTAACCAAAGTCGGGAACAAGCGAATGTGATCGCCTCTGCCTCCGAAGCTTGGGTACAGCAACAAACGGTGCTCAACCGCCAAATCGAAACATTACTACAAAGCATTGACCCCCAACGCACCGAGCAAGCTCAACTCCGAGAGCGCCACAATCAGCTCAGCCGTCAAATCGAAGAACAAACCCAACTCTTGCACCGATTAGAGCCAGAAATTGCCACAAAACAGGCTCAAGCCGCTGATTTAGAAACTCAGTTAACCACCTTTTCGCAACAAGCTCAAACACTCGCCCAATCCCTCGTTACCGCTGAACAAGAACTCCAAATTCAGCAGCAGACTCAAACTCGCCTCCTAGCTGAACAACGGGACAAGCAACGCCAACTCGATAAACTCGAAGCCCAAGCCCAAGCCCAACAAGAGGCTCAAGGTACCTACGCCACCAAAGTCATTCTCCACAGTGACTTACCCGGTGTTTGTGGCCTAGTTGCCCAACTCGGTCGCGTCGAACCCCGCTATCAGCTTGCGTTAGAAACGGCGGCAGGTGCGCGTTTGGGAAATTTGGTGGTTGAAGATGATGGTGTGGCAGCGGCGGGAATTGAGCTGCTCAAACAAAAACGAGCAGGTCGAGCTACATTCTTACCCCTCAACAAAATCCAGCCTCCTCGATTCACGGAAACGGCTGCTCTGCGTTATGTGAACGGCTTTATTGATTATGCGGTTCACCTGATTGACTGCGATCCGCGCTACAGGGACATTTTTGCCTATGTGTTCGGCAATACGGTCGTATTTGAAACCCTCAACACCGCTCGTCCTTATCTAGGAAAACACCGCATCGTTACCTTAGAAGGCGAAATTCTGGAAATCAGTGGTGCTATGACTGGCGGGAGTAGTAGCCATCGTTCTGAATTACACTTTGGCACCAGCGATGCAACAGAATCCGCAGAAGTTGCGTCGTTGAGAAACCGTCTCCAGGACATCGAGCAGATTCTATCGCGTTGTGGCGAGTTAATTCATCAGGGAGTAACCAGGGTTAAACAACTGACGCAAGAACTGACAGAAGCCAAGGCGAAACGCTCGGAAACTCATTTGCGATTGGAACAGTTAAATAAAGAGATTAAGACTTTAACAATTCAGTTGGAACAAGTGCGATCGCTTCTGGGGAAAAATACCCAAGAACTGTCTACAGCCAGCGATCGCCTCCAAGCTCTCAGCCTCAATTTACCGAGTCAAGAAGCCCAACTCGTGGAATTACGCCAACAGTTAGCACAGTTAGAGCAATCTCAAACGCCTAACGAATGGCAACAAATTCAGCGCCTGATCAAAGGCTGGGAAGCGCAGTTAAGTGAGCGTGAACAAGCGCTTCGAGCCGCAGAAAAACAGCTTGTGGATTTAGACAGTCAGCAGCAGCGTACCAAGGAAAAAATTACCGAAGATTACCGCCGGGTAGCCGAATACCAAACCCAAAACCAATCTTTGCAGGAACAGCTTTCAACCGTCAGTCATCAGCTAGTGGCGGTGAGTGAAGCAATTACCAAAACTCAAGGTACGTTAACCCAGTTGGAGCAGCAATTAGGGGAAGTGAAACAGGAACGCGATCGCGCCGAGCAACACTTGCGAGAACGGCACCTTTTCCAACAACAGCAATCCTGGCAACGGCAAAAGCTCCAAGAAACTCAAGTAGCACGACGCGAAGAACTGAGCAGCTTACAAGCTCAACTCCAACTCCAACAAACCGAGTTACCCGATCCCCTGCCAGAGTTACCCGAACATTGGCAAACTGAAAGCTCCCATCTCCGCACCCCTGACCTTCCCAGCCTACTCGAACACCTGCAAAAAGAAATACGGAATGCTCAAAAACGCCTCCAGGCGATGGAACCTGTGAATATGTTGGCGTTAGAAGAATATGACCGCACCCAAAATCGCTTATCTGAACTCTGTGAGAAACTAGCCACCCTAGAAGGGGAGCGTACCGAACTTCTACTGAGAATCGAAAACTTCACCACCCTGAGATTTCGTGCCTTCAAAGAAGCCTTTGATGCGATTAACGAGAACTTCCAAACTATCTTTGCCGAACTCTCGGACGGCGATGGTTATCTACAATTGGATGACCCCGAAGACCCCTTTAACGGTGGACTTAATCTGGTGGCTCATCCTAAAGGCAAACCCGTGCAGCGTCTGGCTTCCATGTCAGGGGGCGAAAAATCCCTCACGGCTCTGAGCTTTATCTTTGCGCTGCAACGTTACCGTCCTTCGCCGTTTTACGCCTTTGACGAAGTTGATATGTTCCTTGATGGGGCAAATGTCGAGCGATTAGCTAGAATGATCAAACAACAGGCTACTCTAGCCCAGTTTATTGTTGTGAGTTTACGCCGACCTATGATTGAGTCTTCGGAGCGCACGATTGGTGTCACGCAGGCTAGAGGAGCGTATACTCAAGTGTTAGGACTAAAATTACCGCCTAAAAGCGCCATTCGATAGATAAAAACTTCCGGATTTAGCGTTCAATATTATTGATATTCCAGCAGGAGTCGAGAGCAGGATCACAAGAAATAATGACAACTGAACAAAATCGTCAACGCTCCGATATTTTAAATACTCAGGTCGTCACGATCGACACCGCTAAGCGACTTGGAGTCGTTAAAGAGCTATTAGTAGATATTGATCGGCGTGAGGTTGTAGCACTGGGTTTGCGAGACAATCTGCTGGCGCTCGCTGGGATGCCACGTTATATGCTCTTGAGTAGCATTCGACGGGTTGGGGACACCATTCTAGTCGATGATGAAGACGTGATCGAAGATATTGAGGTGGAAGCCTACAGCACCCTGATCAATAGCGAAGTGATTACCGAAACCGGTGAACTGCTAGGACGGGTAAGGGATTTCAAATTCAACATTGAAGACGCCAAGGTTAGTTCTCTGATTATTGCCTCGATTGGGTTGCCACAAATCCCTGACCAGGTGATCAGTACCTATGAGCTGCCGATTGATGAAATTGTCAGCAGTGGCCCAAATCGCTTGATTGTCTTTGAAGGAGCTGAAGAACGCCTGGTTCAATTGACCGTAGGCGTTTTAGAACGTTTGGGGATTGGCAGACCCCCTTGGGAGCGGGAAGAAGAGGAAACTTACTACACCCCCGTTACCCGACCTGAAAATCAATTAGGAACTGGGATTCCCGTTCGTACACCCATCTCTCAGCCGCTCCAGACGGTTACACCTGTCGAAGAGCGCTGGGACGATGACGATTGGCGAGAAGAACCAGAACCAGAACCTATCCCTCTGCGCCGAGAAGCACCACCGCCGAAGTACGCCAAGCAAGAATTAGAACAAGACAACTGGGGCGATGATGAATGGGATGATGCTCCTGGTCGGTCTACCCAATACCAGAAGCCAGCGTATACTGAGCCTCCACGTTATGAACGGGAACGGGATTACGCAGACGATTACGATGATTACGAAGTAGAGGGTGATGCTTGGGATGACGATGTAGAGTCTGAACCTTACAAAGCTCCACGCGTCAATATCCCTGAAAAAACCAAAGCTCCCGAATACGAAGAGGAAGCTGGGTACTAAGAAAAAGGGTTGAAGGTTAGCTGATTAAAACCTTCAACCTTAATTATTGGTTATTGATGGTCAAATTCCCCGCCATCACCATCGGACCCGCAGGTGTGGTCGGCTCAGGCGTTACTTCTACCGTGATGGCTAACGCGGTGACCTCAAAGTCAGAAGGCCGATAAAGCTTAACAAAAACGGTTCCCTGCTTATTGGTTCTAAACTGTCCCCAAGGGATTTTTTCGTCATTTTGCACAGACCAAAGCTGATAAAACTCACCCTGCGGTAAAACGGGAAGGTTCTGTAAGATTAGAACCGCTTGGGATTCGCTCGGTGTCATCAGCATACTTCCGGTCGCCGCAGAAGCCTGAGCCATGCCTTTGAGCGGAACCACATGGGTATCAGGCTTTTGCAGCATGGCAATAACATCTTTTTGCCGAGCGACCTTAGCCTGCATGGTCGTGAACTTGAGCCTAATTCGGTAGTTATCTAAACCAAGAATTAACACCAATAGAACCACAGCGCTACCAACTAGGCGACTCCAGAAAAGTGGAGAACGCCTTAGTTCTCTCCAGCGTTTTGGTTGAGGAGCCATGGGCACCGCCGTCGGATGAGGCGAGGTTGTATTCAGAATGGCCTGACGCAGGTGTTGGGGTGGTTCTACTTCAGGTAAAGCGTAAGGCAAGACTTCTAGGACTTCCTGCAATTGCTGCACTTCAGTCGCTAGTTCAGGATGTTCGGTCAACAGCTGATTTAACTCCTCAGCTTCTTCAGAACTGAGATTGCCGAGGACGTAACCTGCCATCAATTCTTCTAATCGTTCCGGAAGTAGAGGCCCAGTCATAGGTACAACAACTTATTCAATAAAGTCTCGTAAGTTTTTTCTCAAGTTCAATAGACCTTGGCGAGACCAAGTTTTGATCGTTCCCAGCGGTATACCCAGTTGAGCGGCAATTTCGGATTGGCTCAATCCCTCGTAATAAGCCATTTCTAACACCTGCCGCTGTTTTTCGGGAAGTTGGGTCAAGGCATGACGGACTTGGTGCGATCGCTGACTTAAAGCCGCCGACTCGAAAGGCGTGAGAGAAGATGTTTCATTAACCATCATCTGACTCCATCGCTGGATAAATTTCAAGTTGGTTCCACGGGAGCGAAGTTTATCAATCGCCCGCGAACGAGTCAGAGTTGTCAAAAAGCTGCTCAAAGAGCCACGAGACGGATTGTAAGAGCCACTACGCCAAAGATTTAGAAAAATCTCTTGGGTCAAGTCTTCTGCCTCTTGAGGATTGGTCAATATTCTCAATGCTAATCGGTAGACGAGACTAGCATAACGATCATAGAGAATACCTAAGGCAGAGGACTGACCGGCTTTGAGCGCCTGAATTAATTCTTCATCACTTTGGAGGTCGTGGCAGTCCTCTGTGGTTCCAACACCTTTAATATCCGTCGGCTTCTCATAGAACAGACCTGAACCCATAATTTTCGAGTAGATTCCACTCATGGCAACAAGCGCATCTCTAGAAAAACCGAATCTCATTTTAATTAAGTACGGCTCCCAGAGCGAATTGGATGTGTATTGATCGAATTTTCATCTGTCCCTCTGGCATT
Organism: Microcoleus sp. AS-A8; assembly: GCA_039962225.1. Lineage (NCBI taxonomy): Bacteria > Bacillati > Cyanobacteriota > Cyanophyceae > Oscillatoriales > Microcoleaceae > Microcoleus > Microcoleus sp. AS-A8. Next base: position 20,740 of record JAMPKV010000018.1, on the reverse strand, counting down.
TCAGGAAATTGTAATCCAAAACAGTGGCGCATCCGTATTAAAAGAAGAACCCCCAGCAGCCCTGAGCTGGTGAATGTGTTGAACAAGAATCTCTAAAGGTTGGAATGAGGAATATGAACTGGAAAGTACTTTGCGTCATCGCTGGTTTGGCTCTAACGACAACTCTGTCTGCTTGCTCTAACTCGTCCACTCCTGAAGCCGCCCCTGGCAGTTCCCCTGCGGCTGAAACTTCTCCTGCTACTGGTACCGCTACCGAAAAAAGCGATACAACCAAGACCGACGACGCCGTGAAGAAAGATGAGAAATCTACCACCGGCGACGCCGTGAAGACAGATGAGAAATCCACCACCGGCGACGCTGTGAAGACAGATGAGAAATCCACCACCGACGACGCCGTGAAGACAGATGAGAAATCCACCACCGGTGACGCCGTGAAGAAAGAGGATGCCACCAAGAAAAAAGGCAGCACAACCCAACCCTAGTGGCCTCTAGTAGCTACCTGAGTCCGACAGGAGCCTCCAACACAGTTATTGAGAGGCTTTACAAGATAAATCTATAGTCTGCTCTAAACAGCCATCTGATTCCACTCCAGGTAAACGCTGCCCAATCCCCAAGGTTGGGCAGTTGTTGCATGGTATGGTGATGAACAGCGCTGGGCGCAAGACTTGGGCTTGAACTGGATTCTGTTAAAGTTAGCCATAAAATTTTTTCATCTAAAAATAGTTGGTATTGCGAATTAGCCCTATCACTCATCAAGCGATATGGATTCCTCTGTTTCCTCTCCAGCCTCTCAATTTCGACCTTGGCCGAATCAAGCCATTTTGGCAAAAATATTTCACTGGGTGAATCTGATTAGCCTGTGTTTGATGATGACCAGTGGACTTCAAATTTACAACGCTAACCCCGTGTTTGGTGGACGTGCAGGCTGGCATTTTCCACCCATATTTTTGCTAGGAGGTTGGCTAGCGGGTGGTCGGCACTGGCATTTTGCATCGATGTGGCTATTCTCGCTCAATTTATTTTGGTACGGTCTTTATATTGCCATCACCCGACGTTGGAAGCATCGATTTTTAGGGTCTAATGACCTGAAAGCATTGCAAAAGACTAAGAATCAAAAACGTATTGCTTATGCTTGGCATCGATTAATCTATACCGCCATTATTCCAATTTTGCTGCTGGCTATATTGAGCGGAATTGGTATGTATAAACCCGCCCAATTGCACTGGATTGTTGACTTTTTCGGGAGTTGGCAGGCCCTGAGAATCGTTCATTTTACGTCAGTACCCATCGTCATTATCTTTGCCATTATTCACTCCTTACTCGGTCTTAAGGTGGGGGGACAACGCCTTCTAGAGTCCATGTTTTGGTAGAAATTTTCTATGAGTTTAATCCAAGTCCCTCGTCGTCCCTTGTCACGCCGCCAATTTCTTCAGCTATCTGGGCTTTCGAGTATGGGTCTACTTTTGGGCGGTTGTGCGTCACCTCTGTTTGAAGATTTAGTGGGTAAAACCGTTGAACCCCTTAATCAAAGTTTTGAAGGTTTATTACTGAATCCTCAAAAACCCGTTCCCGAATTCCCGGCTAGCGCGATCGAGCCAGATGCCCTCATCGTTAATACCTTTGACTTTACACCGAAAATTGATATCAATACATTTCATTTAACAATTGACGGTGAAGTGAATCATCCTCTGAGTATGAGTATGGAACAAATCCAGCAACTGCCTCTGACTGCCATGACGATTCGTCATGTTTGTGTTGAAGGTTGGGCAGCAATTGTGCAATGGGGTGGGGTACGATTACGGGAATTAGTTACCCTTGCCCAACCCAAAGCGGATGTTAAATATATTTACTTTCAGTCAGCGGATGGGTACTACGAAAGCTGGGATATTGCTTCAGCTTTGCACCCCCAAACATTGATGGCGTATCAGAAAAACAGCCAGCCGTTAAGTATTGATAATGGTGCGCCTCTGCGTCTTGCTTCTCCCATAAAACTGGGTTACAAGCAGAGTAAGTGGGTGACTCGTATTACCCTAGTGAGTCATTTGTTTCCCCGTAGGGGTTATTGGGAAGATCAGGGTTATGAATGGTTTGCGGGGTTGTGATCAGGAACCATGAATAGTCCATTGAGACAAGCTCACGGGTCGCTTATTTCTTCAGTAATAAATAATACAATTGTCCATCAGCAACCGTTACCCCAGCGCGATCGCCGGCTTCATCTCCTGTTCCCAAAAAATAATCTACACGACCTGGCCCTTTAATCGCCCCTCCTGTATCTTGGTCAAGTACGTAGCGGCTGACAGTACGAAAATCCATGCCGCCTTGGGGATTCTTAAACGGAAAAGGCGCACGAATCAGCGCTAATGCACCCGGTGGCATCAAAGATTTATCCGTGGCAATGGAGCGTGAGGCGGTTAAAGGTACGCTAATACTCCCCATTGCAGGTTCACCATGATTTTCCTGGAAAAACACAAAGCTTTGATCACGCGGTAGATAAATATTCAGTTCCCCAGGATTATCCTTAAAATACTGAAGTATTTTTGGCATCGTCATACCTTCTAGAGGTAATTTGCCATCATCCGCCAGTGATCGCCCAATGCTGCTATAGTTGTACGCTGTATGTCCCGCATAGCCTACGGTTGTTTGTTTGCCATCCGGTAGAACAAGCCGCGCAGAACCTTGGATGTGAATCATGTAAGCTTGGAGGCGATCGCGCAGCCAAACTAATTCTAATCCCCGCAATTTACCCTTGGAACTTTGCAATCCATCCTTGCCTTCGAGTTGTTCGCGAGTGGGGTGAGGTTTAGGCCAAGCCTCTAAATTGGAGGGGCGTCGATAGAGGGGATAGCGATACTCCGGAGTCGGCACACGACTAGCGGCATAAACGGGTTCATAATAAGCAGTGAACAATACATTCCCCAAACCGTCTTTGCCCACAGACTGGTAAAACACAAATTCCAGCTTTACAGCCGCCTCTAGTTGTTCCGGGGAACGGGATGAAATTACCAGTTGCCGGAAGCGTACAAGGCTGCGATAAACTCGTTCGCGAGTCACCTCCGCCACCCGATATCTCTGGTATGCAGCCGCAGCGGTACTACTTTGCAGGTAACGCAGACTCTGATCAATCGCTGTTAACAACCCCTGTTTGTCTCCAGACTGACCCAACTCTCCCCAAAGCTGCTCATCTACACCTAAATTCTGGGTAGAGCAATTTTGGAAGGATATTGCTGCTTTTTTGGGCTGCACGGGTTCCCGAAATCGCTCCTGGTCAGAAATTGGCTTATAGTCATTTTGGAACCAGTTGGGAGAGGAGGTGAGTAACAGACAAGGAAGAGTAGACATTTCTTTTAAAGAAGAAGTCGCGACTTTCCCCTGTTGCCCAGCATGATCCTGATCTCTGGATGATGGAAAGAGAGTGTAGAGAATGATCCAAATCCCTACTCCCAGGCTGAGAGTGTAGCAAACAAGAGTTCGTTTCATACGTCAATTCTGTGCAGCTAGATGAGGGAGAAGGCAAAAGTGATGTAACTTTTCAACTATATAAAACTATAAGAGGATGGAGTGCTGGGGTGAACCGGAAAACTAGAGGGGTTAGGTCAGTTCTAATCCCAATTTTTCCTGACGCATAGAGCGATATGCGGAAGACAGTAACAGATAGATGCACCCTGATGACTGTCCGAGAGCGGATTTCTTTTCGCTCTCGGTTTTTTTATGGGTTGGCAACATCAACGGCTCCTAATGCTTTCAAAGTTGCGATCGCAACTTCTGTTAACCCTGTCACGCCTGTGATATTCATCCCCTCGTAGGGGCGATTACTTGTGAGTGTCTTGAGGCACTCACCTGTTTGAACATCCCAAAGTTTAATCGTGTCATCTCGACTGCCACTGGCTAATCTGTGACCATCGGGACTAAACGCGACAGAAAATAATCCCTGATCATGACCCTGCAAGACGTTGATGCATTCTCCCGTTGAGGCATCCCATAACCTCAGATTTTGATCCGTGCCGGCACTGGCTAAAGTCCAATCCTTCGGACTAAAGGCAATCGACCAAATGCCATACCCATGAGTATCCTCTTGCCATCCTCTGAGACACTCACCCGTTTGAACATCCCAGATTTTGATGGTTTCATCGGAACAACCACTCGCCAGAAGTTGCCCATCGGGACTCCAAGCTACGGACTGTATCCAACTGATATGTCCCTGCAAAACCATCAGGCATTCACCGGTTGCCACATGCCAAAGTCTGACCGTGCTATCTTCAGAGCCACTGGCTAGCATGGAACCATCGGGACTAAAGGCCACCGAAAAGACGATATCGGCATGTCCCGCCCAGGTTTTCAGGCATTGTCCCGTATCAACATCCCATAATTGGATGGTGCGATCGCTACCCGTCGCTAAATATTGACCATCCGGACTAAAGGCAACTGACCAACCACCGCCATTTAATCCCTGTACCGTTCTTAAACATTGACCCGTCTCAATATCCCATAGCTTCACCGTCTGGTCATAACTGCCACTGGCTAAAATTCGGCCTTTGGGACTAAAGCGAACGCACAATACAGCATTTAATAAGGTATCGCTGTGTCCCTGAAACGTCTTGAAGCATTGTCCCGTGGTCGTATCCCATAACTTCACACCCTGGTTATAGCTACTACTGGCTAGAATCTTACCGTCTGGACTCCAAGCCAGTGACCGAATCCAACGACAACGTCCCTGTACAGTTCTCAAACAGCGACCCGTTGCAACATCCCAGAGTTTGACCGTTTGGTCGATGCTACTACTCGCCAGGATGTAACTATCGGGACTATTCCCATGAAGTTGGGGTGCAAAGGCAATCGACCAAATCCAACTGATATGACCTTGCAAGGTTTTCAGACAATAACCCGTCTGGGTATCCCACAACTTGACCGTGTGATCCGTACTACCAGTGGCGAGAAGTTGGCCATCGGGACTAAACGCCACCGACCAGATCCAATTCGTATGACCGTGGCAAACTTGAGTACAATCACCCGTAGCAACATCCCATATCCGAATAGTATGGTCTTGACTACCACTAGCAATTGTTTTGCCATCGGGACTAAAGGCAACCGACCAGACCCAACGCGTGTGACCTCGGTAAACGTTGAGGCAGCGACCGGTGGCGACATCCCATAACCTGACTTGGTGATCGATACTACCACTGACCAGCCTTTTGCCATCGGGACTGAACGCCACAGACAACACAGACTGACTATCGTCGTGTAAAACGTGGAGGCACTCACCCGTCGCGATATCCCACAGTCTAATGGTGCTATCTACAGCGCCACTCGCGACCATTTTCCCATCGGGGCTAAAAACTACTGACCACACCCAAAGGTCGTGACCCGTCAAAACATTGAGGCATTGACCTGTAGCCACATCCCATAATCTCACGGTATGGTCATAGCTAGCGCTGGCTAAGGTCTTACCATCGGGACTGAAGGCAACGCAGAGAACTCCCCCCCCATGTCCCTGGCAGTTCAACAACCTTTGACCATCAACCACCTGCCACAGGCAAATGTCCCCATTTGCATCACCCGTGGCTAAAATTTTCGCATCTGGGCTAAAAGTGACGGATAAGACATTGTCTAAATTTTCTGCAAAAACGGATTTGGACAAGTCTGAGTAAGCAAAATTAACATGGTGCAAATCCGTATCCGATAGATAGGCTTGCCAAACGGTTAAATGAGAGAAGTCTTGTCCTCTTAAATCCATTTGCAGTTGATTCATTAAATTCAGGGCATTACCTGCTGCATATCCCGTTTCAATGGGTGATTTCCCTCGTAACTGGCTGAGAATTTGGCAAAGCTGATGTTGAATATGACTGGGGGAACCGAGGAGACAAAGTAATGGCTGAATCATCGGATTCAAAATCAGACGAATCTGAGCCTCTCTGACATAATCTTTCGCCGTCGCTTTGATGAAAGCATAATCTTTAAACTGTCGAACATAAGACAAAGAATTATTTTCAATATAGGTAATAATTTCTTGGATGGAGTCTTCGATAAATTTTTCAGTCAGATACTCCATGACCACGGGTTGCAGAGTAAACAGTAACTGATTTTTGGCTAAAAGTGCAGGTGTAGCCTTTTCAATCAGTGAGCGTCTCAACAAAGATTCCAAGGCTTCGAGTAACTTAGCCTGAGAACAAGGAACGACAATATCCTCTCGTAATTCCTTAAGAGAAATAGGCTCTCGATTTAAGGCCAACCAATACATAATTTGCATCTCTAAAGGGGATAACCGCTGAAAATGTTGGTCAAGTAAATCGCGGATATCCCCAAAAACAGTTGTTCCTTGTGCTAAAAATTCTGATATACTATTATTAAATAACTCTTGAATCGTTGTCGCCACAATTCTCAACGCCAAGGGATTACCGATATAGCGTTGAATTAAAGTTTTCCAATCAGACTCTGAGCCATGAAAATGATTTTGTGAGCGAAATATTTCTTGTCCTTCTATAACATTTAAGCCCATCAGGGGTAAGGAACGAACTGGAAGATTTCCCCCTTCCAGACAAGCAATTTCTTTAGGTTTTTCTCTTGTGGTTAACATTAGACAGCTTTGATGGGATGCTTCTCCTACCCGTCTTAGTAACTCGCCATACTCTTCATAACCGTCTCGGTAGCGTCCCACATGAGCGCCACTGTCTAGAATGGACTCAACATTATCTAGAATTAGCAGGCAACGCGAGGAACGCAAATAATCAATCAGTTGGGAAATATGCTGATTCTTCTGTTCAGATAAATCCGTTTCTCCATCAGACAAACACTCAATCCAGTGAGCGAGAATTTCCTGAAGAGGCGGCGCATTCCGTAGCGATCGCCAAATCACAAATTCAAATCGATCCTGAAGTTGTTCGGCAAGTTTCACCGACAAAGCGGTTTTGCCAATTCCCCCCATCCCCACCAAAGCAACCAGTCGGCATCGCTGTTGCAAAATCCAGTATTCTAATTTAGCAAGCTCGTCCGTGCGTCCAAAAAAGACAGAAACATCAATCGCTTCTCCCCAACTACAGCGCGTTGGCAGAGTCGTTGTCTGATTGGGTTCTTCGCGTTCAGACTTCAGCCTGTCATAATCAGCATGAGCCAATTCTAAGTTGAAAGCTTTAAAGAAAAGAACCAGGGTTTGCTTATCCACCCCCTCTTCACGTGCCAAAACCTTTGCCACCGTATAAGGTGCCAGTTGAGTGCGATCGCTGAGTTCCTCAAGGGTATACCTTTCCCCTCCATTGTCCCCAAATTCAGCTTGAGTTCGTGCCTCTTGCAGCTTCTTAAAGCCAACAGAGGTAAGAACTACACCGCGTTTGCGTCTTTGCTTTTGCACAGCCATGCCTTGTTAAAGGTTAACTTCTATCGTGGCGGTACTTTTGCTAATTTTATAGCAGTCGCCAAGGCAACTCTTGACTCTCGCAAAATACTGAAACCTTGAACCGTCCATATGCATCCCTTCTGCCTTCTGCCTTCTACCTCCTCATCCTCACTAAAGTCCTCGTATGAGTTCCGGCAGTCGAGTCGGTGCCTTTTGCTATAAATAACGATAGCTATTTTTTCTTAATTTTAAGGGGCAGGGGCAATGAATTATAGTACCAGAATCCGCAAAATTCAGGAATAGCCAATCACCACTTGCATGTTAATAGAAATTTCCAATAGATTGGCAACCGATCAAGGTTATAAAAATAAACTATTGTGTGATTTTATACAGCATCGAACACATCCTACTTTGAAGTTCATCCCTTCCCATGGCATCCTTAAAATCCCAGCAGCATCGTTTTTTTAAATATCGGCTTGCTCTGCTCATCAGTCTTTTAATTATTCTTCCTTTAGGTTACATGATTCGGTTTCATGGAGCTACACCAGAATGGATGAATGACTTGTTTGGAAGTATAGCGTATGAAATTTTTTGGATTCTACTGATTGCTCTTTTGTTCCCCAAAGCTTCTCCTCTTTGGATGGCGATAGGAGTATGCTTAGCTACTTGCGTTGTGGAGTTTCTTCAACTCTGGCATCCTCCATTTTTAGAAGCAATGCGAGCCACTTTACCCGGTCGTCTTGTACTAGGAAACTCCTTTACTTGGTCAGATTTTCTTTCCTACTTCATCGGTAGCTTTTTCGGTTGGATGTGGATGTGGGGGCTGCGCCAGCAAACTCTAGTACGATCAGGTGTACTTTAGTTAGTGTCCAATTTGTCTCCAAGCACCTTCATGATTTACAGCGATTACCCTGTACTACCCGAAGCTTGCACGCCCAGAATTCGCCTGTTTTTGGATACCGCCGATATCACTCACTGGCAAAATTGGCTGCCAATGGGACTATTTTACGGGGTGACGACTAATCCACTTTTGTTAGAGAAAGCTCAAGTTACCTGTTCTGTTGAGTCGTTAAAAGAGTTAGCCCAAGAAGCATTTAATTTAGGCGTGAAAGAAGTCCAGCTTCAGACGTGGGGAACTTCGGTTGATGCCTTAGTGAAAACAGGCGAACGTTTAGCTGGAATTGATGATCGCGTTGTCGTTAAAGTACCCATTACTCAAGTTGGCACACAAGCGGCTTCTCGACTGATCGCACAAGGAATTCAGATTACGCTCACTGGCGTCTATGCGATTCCCCAAGTCCTAATTGCAGCCGCTTTAGGTGCCAATTATGCAGCTCCCTATCTGGGTAGAATTAACGACTTGGGGCGCAATGGATGTGACGATTTAGTGGCAATGCACAGAGCCATTGTGGGAGTTGGCAGTATAACCCGAATTCTAGTTGCCAGTATTCGGAGTGTTGATGATCTGGCGTTTCTCGCGACTCAAGGATTGGATACCTTTACCTTTTCAGAAGCGATCGCCTCCGCCTTTTTCGACGTTACGGCAACCCATCAAGCCGCCACTGACTTTGAACAAGCGGCTCGTCGCATGGGAGCAGAAGAGATAAGTTGAGATTAAGAGCGATACTCAACTTTCCGCTCTCGTCAATTCTAAAACTATGCCACAACTCACCACTCCCCCCAAAGACAACGCAATTCTCACCGAACCCCAAACCGAAACTGCCAAACCCAAGAAAAAGAGCAAATCGCTTCCTCCCAAACTAATCATCAAATTAGGTAAGTTTGTCTGGACAACCCTGTGGCACATCATGATGTCCAATCTTGCCCCACGCAATAAACAAGGAGCCTACATTCGCCCCAGCAGCCAGTTTCGGAACTGCATCGGCACAGAAGAAGGCAACCCCTACCCACCAGAAACAGGACGCTACCATCTCTACGTTGGACTTAGCTGTCCTTGGGCACATCGTACTCTTGTTATTCGCGCACTCAAAGGACTCGAAGATGCCATCTCGGTGTCCATCGTCTCTCCTTCACCGATTGAGGGAGGTTGGGTATTCAACGAGGAAGAACAAGGTTGCCGCACGCTGGCTGAACTGTACCAACTGGCAAAACCAGGATACACAGGGCGTTCTACGGTTCCCGTACTGTGGGACTCTCAGACAAAGACGATCGTCAATAACGAGAGTTCTGAGATAATTGTGATGCTGAACTCCCAATTCAACGAGTTCGCCAAAAATCCCAGCCTCGATCTTTACCCAGAAGAACAAAGGGACAAGATTGATGAGTGGAACGATAAAATCTACCACTCAGTCAACAACGGTGTGTATCGTTGCGGCTTTGCCCAAACTCAAGAGGCATATAACCAAGTCTGCAATGAACTCTTCGCCACCCTTGATGAGATTGACGCAGCGCTGGAGACAAGTCGATACCTCTGTGGAGACAGGGTGACGCTGGCAGATATCCGTTTATTCACTACATTATTCCGCTTTGATGTAGCCTACTACGGGATATTTAAGTGTAACCGTCGGAGAATTCGGGACTATAAGAACCTGGGAGCTTATCTGCGTGACTTGTATCAGCTTCCTGGAGTCGCGGATACTTGCAACTTAGAGGCGGTGAAGCAGGACTATTATGGCAATCTGTTTCCTCTCAATCCCGGTGGTATTATCCCTTCTGGCCCTGATATGACCAATCTCCTAGAACCACATGCTCGCGAAAATGTCGGTAAGATGTCGGCTTTGCCCGGTTAAAACTGACAGATAAAGTCTGATTGAAAGAAAATGGCACTGGCATCAGCCCTGAATTCAAATTCGGGCTTAGAGCTAAAACCCGTTAAAACTGACATCTTACACCAGTTGCAATAACCCGCCAGGGGTTTAAACCCCTGGCTCACAGCTAAAGTCGTCTAAAGACGACTGAGTAAGAGTTTCAGTCCATTTCAATGGACTTTAGCTATGAGCCAAGAAATTAATTTCTTGGCGGGTGTGAAGGCTTACTGACAAAGATGCAATATCTCAGTTAAAACGGGTTAAAAGGCTGATGGAGTAAGCTTTAGCTTGACCTAGCTTTAAGCCTGAAAGTTATTTGAAGCCTCTTATGTCAGTGACATTCCTCTTAAGTTAGCAGCTTAACGCCTTGATCTTTACTGGCATAGACGCGATCGCACGGACACACTGAAAGTAGTCTCTCACTGCAAGAGGTTGACCCCACATTCCCCAAACCCTACAGGGCGGATGTGACAGCCAAGAACAGCTTTGAGGGCTATTCAATCAGGACTTAATCGTTCGGGAGATTGTGCCTATGGCGATGATTGTGCAGCAGGAATGTTCAACGAGGCAATTACCGTTAACGCCCCAGAAAAATTAGCCGATAGATAAAAACTCTTTTCTCTTCTCTTCTCTTCTCTCCCCTTTCCCTCCTCAGTGCCCTCTGCGCCTGGAGTGGTTCGTTCACCCTAAAAAATTTTGCAATAATGACATTTCAACTCATGAAAACCAGCAATTTACCACCTGCTCCAAAAGGTCATTTTCTATTCGGAATTCTGGAAGAATACGTCCGCGATCCCCTAGGCTTCTTAACTCTATGTGCCCAAGACTATGGTGATATTGTCTACTTTCCTGGCATTCGATTTGTAGGATACAAAGCCTACTTTATCAACCACCCGGATTATATTGAAGATGTGCTCGCGACCAAAACTCACCAATTCGGCAAATTTAACCAAGGTTTAGGGATTATTGGCCGAATTTTAGGCAATGGACTCGTTACCAGCGAAGGCGACTTTTGGCGTCACCAACGTCGCTTGATACAACCCGCTTTCCACCGAGAAAGAATTGCAGCTTATGGAGAGGTAATGGTTGCTTATACCAACCGAATGCTGACTCGTTGGCAAGCGGGTGAAATTCATGATGTCCACGAAGACATGATGCGCCTCACATTGGAGATTGCTGCCAAAACGCTGTTTGATGTGGATATGGCGGATCAGGCTGATGAGGTGGGACAAGCACTCGCGTTTGCGATCGCTTATTTCGACCAATGGCAGCGCAATCCCATCGCCATGTTACTCCCAGAGAATGTCCCAACTCCAGGCAATCTACGTTCCCGAAAAGTGATTCAGCGCTTAGATGCGATCGCTTATGAACTCATCCGCCAGCGCCGAGAAAGTGGTCAAGATACGGGTGACTTACTCTCGATGCTCCTGCATACTCAATACGAAGATGGCAGTCAAATAACTGACCAACAAGTGCGGGATGAGGTAATGACAATCCTTTTAGCCGGTCATGATACCACCGCCTTAGCCATGACTTGGATGTTGTATCTTCTCTCACAGCATCCAGAGGTTGAAGCCAAACTGGTAATAGAATTGCAAACCGTGTTAAATGGACGTGATCCAACTTTCGCCGACTTACCCCAGTTGCGTTACACCGATAGGGTGGTGAAAGAAGCTTTGCGACTTTACCCGCCTGTTTGGGGGATGGCACGCAGAGCAAACACGGATAGTGAAATCGGTGGATATCCCATCCCCAAGGGTAGCGTGATTATCCTCAGCCAGTGGGTTACACAACGCAATTCCCGCTATTTTGACCAACCCGAAGACTTCAACCCCGATCGCTGGGCAGATGGCTTGGCGCAACGGCTACCCACCTATGCTTATTTTCCCTTCGGTGGGGGGCCACGAGTCTGTATTGGCAAGTCATTTGCTCAGATGGAAGCTGTGTTACTGTTAGCTACCATGGCTCAAAAATTTCAGTTTACCCTCGTACCAGGGCAAGAAGTTGAACCTTGGCCTGCTTTTACCCTGCGCCCAAAACAGGGAATCAAAATGGTACTCAGTGAGCGATCTGTTCAAGACACTCCAGTACTTTCTGCAAATTTATAGCACTATTCCAATGAGCAGCCAACGCGTTGTTTTAACTCCCTAGGATTCACTGGGTGGCGGGTTTGCTTCTATCAGCTATTCACGTAATACTTTTAGGAGCGTATTAATGATCGACTCCGTTGCCCCTAACAATGGACTTTCTCGTCCAAGTCAGAAGAATTTCTAAGCAATCGATCGCTTCGTCTCTTTCATGATTATGAGGGCAATACTGTAAAATACTTTCCAGCATTTGTGACCCCATTTGTTCCAGGATACGAATACTTTTTAAGTCGTCTACAGTTGGAGATTGCCAATTGAGGATTCGATCGCGCAGAGCTCTCTCTTGAGGAGATAGTTTATCCATGTTGTTATCCTGATAGGTTGGAGAGAAATTCTCTCTAAGGAATGATTTTTTTCGATTTTGGCCTGATGTTCTCAATGTTAATCGTGGAAAAACTCACTTTACAGATCAATTAACTGACTTCATGAAATCTTCCTACGCAAAGCAATAGTAAACTTTTCTGCTCATCCCTAGATAGCGATTACGGTAACTGGAGCTGAGCTTGTGCGTTAAAAAATTGACGTGCAACGCCTTGAGTAACCAAGACAGTTGTTGTCAGGTTGGCAAAGGCAATCATAAACATGATCAAAATCTGGTAAGATGCGGCATTCAACGGGTCAATCCCACTCAGTAATTGACCTGTAATCATCCCTGGTAGCGTCACGACTCCCACAATCATCATTTGATTTAGGGTCGGAATTAATCCAGCCCGGATCGCCTCTTTGCGATAAGTTTCCACTGCCTGCTGGGGCGTTGCACCCAAGCTGAGATGAGTTTCAATTTCCAGGCGGCTGCTTTTCAGGCTGCTGACGAAGCGTTCCCCAGCGATCGCGGCTCCGTTCATGGCATTACCCAGTACAATCCCCGCTAACGGAATCAAGTACTGTGGCTCATACCAAGTTCTGGGGTGAATAATTAACAGATTGGTATAACTCAAAGTCAAGGCTGTACTGAAAAATAGTGCACCAAACACCACAGGGATGAGTCGGGGAATCTTTTTCCCGACACGATTGCGAGTGGTAATGGTGGCAATCGTCAGCATCACCATTAAGACCCCTAATACGCCTGGAATGGCGACTGGGTCTTTTAAATCAAAGATTACAGCTAGGATAGAACCAACGACCAACAACTGTACTACGGTTCTGCCAGTGGCGATCGCAAGCTGAAATTCTAGTCCCAGTTTTTGCCAGCTCGATAAGCCAATGGCGATTGCCATCAAGCCCAATGCGCCAACTAAGTCAATCGGGTCAAGTTCAATTAAAGAATTTTCCACTCCACAACTCACTCACTTGGTTGAATAAGGCCAGAAGCTGGTCAAAAATCTGGGAAAAGCAGCCGTTCCAGCCCCTACCTTCTCTCTAGACTATTCTGTCTGAGTCTCATGTCACAAGGAAAGTCTAAGCTTTTGAACTGAAAAGGTGAATAACTTAGAGGGTTCAGGGATAATGATTACTCCTTATCTACTCAACTCTCCTATGACGCCCATGATCCCCAGCTATGAAACAATTTGAGAACTTCAGCATTCTCAGGGAATAATGAATGGGAACACCTGGATTCCCTTTTGCAGCAAAATTTGGTTTATTTAAGTAAAAATTCTAGGTGTAAGCGAGTGACAAATATTCCTCCTATTGACCTGAAACGGCAGTACCAAATGATTGGTGAACAAGTAAGTGCTGCGGTTCAGGATGTCCTAACCTCCGGACGTTATATTGGTGGCCCAACCGTCGAAAGCTTTGAACAGCAGTTTGCGGCTTACATGGGTGTGAGTGAAGGCATCGCGTGCAACTCTGGTACTGATGCCCTTTATCTCGCCCTACGGGCGTTGCAGATTGGCCCTGGGGATGAAGTCATTACAACACCCTTTACCTTTATTGCCACGGCTGAGGTGATTACAGCCGTCGGTGCAACGCCAGTGTTTGTTGATATCGATGCCCAAACGTTTAATTTTGACGTAACTCAGCTAGCCGCCGCCATTACTGACAAAACGAAGGCGATTATCCCGGTTCACTTATTTGGGCAACCTGTGGATATGACTTCCGTGATGGATCTAGCACAGACTTACGGATTGGCTGTTATTGAAGACTGTGCTCAGGCAACCGGTGCAGAATGGGCAGAACAAAAAGTAGGAAGCATTGGACATGTTGGCTGCTTTAGTTTTTTTCCCACCAAGAATCTAGGTGCTTGTGGGGACGGTGGGGCGGTAGTCACTAACGATAAGAATCTTGCTACATCCATCCGTCAGTTGCGAGAACACGGTATGGTCAGCCGCTATTACCATGAAGCTACGGGTATCAACAGCCGATTGGATGCCTTACAAGCTGCCATCCTCAAAATTAAGCTGCCTTATCTAGATCACTGGAATGATGCACGTCGTGAGCTAGCTGCCATTTATCACCAGCTATTGAAGCCAGTACCCGGAGTGGTGCTTCCTCAAGAACAACCAGGGAGTTGCGCGGTATGGAATCAATACACCATTCGTCTCACTCAAAACAACAGCAGTGGTCACTTTCGAGATGAAGTTCGCCGCCAGCTTCAGGAGTTAGGCGTCAGTGCAATGGTCTATTATCCCCTACCTTTGCACTTGCAGCCGGTTTATCAGAAATTAGGCTACCAATCGGGTCAGTTTCCTGTGGCTGAGACAGTCTGCCATGAGGTACTATCTCTGCCCATTTTCCCAGAACTTTCCTTGGAGGAGCAGCAACAAGTGGTCTATCGTTTGAAGGATTGCTTAATTTTAGAGCGAGTTTAGCTATAGGTGTTGCTGCTTTGTGGCATGAGGTAGGGGTACCCACAAGGGGTACCCCTACACGCTGAATCATTAATCTAGAATGAGTTAGACCTGAAGGCTTCGAGGGCTAACCGTCGCCAAGGCTTCAACTAAACTGCGGACAGCGGCAACCATGGCAACTTCGTTATCCAACTGATTGATGGCAGAACCAACACCAACACCCCTGGCACCGGCGGCAATAGCCATGGGTACAGTTACGTTGGATAGGCCAGAGGCACACATCACTGGTACTGACACCGCACGGGAAATCTCATAAGCGGCCGCCAAGGTGGGGGATGCTTTTTCAATTAATCCTAGGGTTCCGGCTGAGCGGGGTGTACTGCTAGTTCCGCCTTCGGTTTGGATGATGTCGGCACCAGCTTGGACTAAGTCTTCAGCCAGTTGTACTTGCCGATCTAAGGTCAGAATGTGGGGGACGGTAACGGATAGGGTGATGTGAGGCAGGAGCGATCGCGTTTCATGCGTCAGCGCCAACACTTCTTCGGCCTCAAACCGCCTTCCCTGAGCGTAAAAGCTATCAAAGTTACCAATTTCGATCAGATCGGCACCGGCTTTAACGGCAGTAACAAACTGAGCGGGTTCCACTGCGGATACACAAATTGGCATATTTGTCAATTGACGAACCAACCGTACCAAATCTGGAGCGGCGGCGATATCCACAAACGTCGCACCACCTCGATCAGCGGCTTTTACCGTCGCGGCAACGCTTTTGGCGTCAAAATTATGCAAGCCGCTAATGACTTTGAGGACTTGGCTCTGGTCGAATGCTTTTTGTAGGGTCGGATGCATAGTCATAGTTGCTCTTCGATAACCTGATTATCAACGAAGTAGGGCAGCACGATTTAATAGTCAAACTCTAGATGGATGCCCATATACTTACCCTTGTCTAATTTTTCTTCCTTGAGAGCTTAGACGAAGGGGAAGACTTTTGCCTAGACTAAAAGCATACTGGAGATGTGTATCATCCTGCTCCTGAAGACGCATGAATTTTGCACCCGGAAACTTGTCTTCTTTTCACTCTGATGTTTTGCAGCAAACACAGTTGGGTCAACTGTGTGGCCAACAACAGCTATTTCGCAATCGCTACGAAGTCCTACGGATGCTTGGTCGAGGTGGGTTCGGTGTCACATTTCTAGCTAAAGATGTGTTATTGCCGAGTGAGCCGTTGTGTGTAATCAAGCAATTGTGTCCTAAGGTTGCCGACCCTTCCGCTTTAGAAAACGCCCAAAAACGCTTTGAACGGGAGGCAAAAATTCTCGGCAAGTTGGGCAGCCATTCCCAAATTCCGAGGCTGCTGGATTACTTTATCGCGGACGGGGAATTTTACCTGGTTCAGGAATACGTGCGTGGCTCGACCTTAGCAAGGCTTGTGAGGCGTTCTGGTTGTTTTTCGGAAGAATGGGTTACACGCTTCCTGCGCGAGATGCTGGTGCTGTTACAGTACGTTCACAAGCAGCAGGTGATTCATCGGGATATCAAGCCTCAAAATATTATTCGCTGTCAGGATGATGGCCGACTGGTACTGATTGATTTTGGAGCCGTTAAAGAGCTAGTGGCTCAAGCCGGAGAAACCAGCATGAAAGCACCCACCACTCATTTTATTGGGACGGTGGGGTTTGCGCCGCCTGAACAATTTTCTCTACGCCCTGTGTTTGGCAGCGATATTTATGCACTAGGGATTACTTGTCTCTATTTGTTGACGGGGAAAGCACCCTTGGATTTTGATAGCGATCGCCATACCGGTGAGTTACTCTGGCAAAATTCCGCCCAGGTAAGTGAACCCTTTGCTAAGGTTTTGAGCAAAATGCTCAAAATTTCTCTGAGTGAGCGCTATCAATCCGTTGGTTCCATTTTGCGAGCGCTCGATCACGAGTCCACTCCAGATAATCTCGCTCGGTGTCTGTTGACTCGCCACCAACCCGATCCAGAAGCGTTGGCAAACAGAAATGAAACCAGTACTCACAGCCATCACTCTCCTGCTGCCAAAGCGGCGATTGCAATTCGAGACTGGAAATACCGGATGCAAGCCAGACAGCAGCAGCGTCAAAAGGACAAAATTAACCACCTTCTGAGTGAATCTAACAATTCCAAATGAACTCAGCCTTTGTCCAAATCAAGGCCATCCTACTTCCCTTGGTTATAGATTGCTAATTATCTCATTGAGTGTGGTCTTTAAGTCAGTGAGCTTGTTTACAGAGATTCTACTGGCAAGCTCTCTCATTTTTGTAATCAAAAATATTAGGAATTTTGCCGATAATTTTACTTTAAATAAACAAGCACCTCTCAGTATTTTTGTAAACTGAAAGGCGCTTAATTTTTATTGCTAAAGCTCAATTTTGGAGAGTTATAACCTAGAGTTTAGCTTGATAGTCCTTAAAAGACTGATAGTAATTATCTGCCCTGTGAAGGTGACACTGGTCTGTAATTTGCTTCATTAAAGACCAAGAGAAACGACACTCATAAAGTTTGTCACCCCAATTTTCTTTTAGGGCGCTATGAGCCAACCGCAGATTGTAAGAAGGAATAGCGGTGGAAATGTGATGGGGGATGTGGACGTTGATGTCGTGGCAGAGGAATTCGACCCAACGGGGATATGTGCAATGGACGGTGCCAAAAAGCTGAGCTTCAGCTTCATTCCAGTCACGAGTGGGTGTGAAAGGAATGTCGGGGGCTGTGTGGTGAACGATAGTGAAGGTACTCATCCAGAAGTGGTACACCATCCAAGGCATGAGCCAGAATTTGACAAAGCCCCAGATACCAGTGGTAGCCAAGAGTAAAGGAAACGCGATCACAGCAAAACCGAGCGTCACTAAAACCGAAAACTTCACCTGAGAGCGCTTTTTCCCCTGAAACTGAGTCCAGTTAAAGTGCATCAATCCCCAATGGGCGATCGAGCCAATCCACCAAACTCGACCCCGGATGAGCTGGTAAAAAAACTTTACCCAACCTGGACTGCTGGCATAAAATTCGGGTGTAAAGGGGTGCCACGCATTGTCTTCTTCCAGCTTATTGGTATGGGCGTGATGATGATTGTGTAGCAGTCGCCAGCTATGGAATGGATAAATCAGGGGTAGAAAGGCCAAATGTCCGACAAGGTCATTGACCCAACGCCGATTTGCAAAAGAGCGGTGCCCACAATCATGGCCAATCACAAAAAAACCGGTCAACGCTGTACCGGTAAAAATCCATAAAAGGGGTAAAAGAAACCAGGGCACCACAGATAGACCCCAGTAGCCCAAGCCAACCATTAAGACATTAATGATTACCAAAGTCCAGGCTTTACGACGGTCTTTTGTAAAAACCTCTCGCGGGAAGGTTCGCAAAATGTCCTTCAATTTTAAGGACGAAGCCGTTTCGAGGGGGGCTGTGTTGGAGCCTGGTTCTTTAATTGCCGATATAGTCATGAAAAAATTGTTTTCTCCAGGGTCAGTATTGGTAGAGGACGCATGTTTCAGTCATGTTAAACAACCCGCCAGGATAAAAGATACTGGCAGGCAGTGCTTTTGCTCTGCCCGATATTCGAGTCAGAGACGAAAAGTACTATTACACCCAGAGCGATGCCCAGGGCGATCAGCGTTTTACTGACGACAAAGTATTCTATTATCCTTAATTCCCCGTGTCTGAGTTGACCGACGAGCCTTGCCGTTGCTGCTTCAAAATTTGCAGATGCTGCAAGAGGGATTCAACTTCCGCTTGCAAATGCAAATACTTGACTTGCTGGTCAGCCTGATAAAGAGACTTCATCAATGCCATCAGACGGGGGTTGTCAGTTGAGGCAGCCCTTGAAGTTCTCATGAACTGGGAGTTATCAACCGAACGAGGGGGAGCGATGAGACTAGATGAACGAGTTGACATCAGCCGTTTGGTAGTTATTTTTGCTTACTCACACCAACGGACATTGTAGCTTGAATGTCAAGGTTAGTTAAGTTTAATGTGTCGCTTTTCGGAGTGGTTGAGTTTTAAGTGAATTCATGCTATAATAGCATAGCAGTAAAGACTATACAAAATTAATTGCTGCCCCTTAATACAAACCGGGGATTAATTTTTTGACCTGTTGCTGGTACTCTGCATAATCTGGATATTTCTGAGTTAACCAGGCTTCTTCTCTACGGGCTTTGGCATCGAAAAAGGCGAATAGAATAGCGGTTGCCAGGAGGTGAGAAAGACTACCCTGGAAGACAACCCAGCTCATGGCGATCACAATCACTCCACTGTATAACGGATGACGCACAATGCTGTAAATACCGGATTGTATGAGTTGTCCATCCTCTTTCGGGTAAGGCAAGGGTGTCAGGTTTCGCCCTAAGTCCAGCAGTCCTTTGCCGATGAGGATAGAGGCTCCTAGCCCCAGCACAGTGGCGATACTCCAGCGTAGAGACAAAAGCAGGGGTGAGTCAATGACCCAACCTGTTGGACGGTAAATCGGCAAGAGTACAAAACCAATCAGCAGGGCAGCTTGAAGTAGGACTAAGTACTCTCCGCGTTCACCACTGCGCCATCCTTGACGCGAGAAGCCCCACTCTTGCAAGAGTTTCATCATTTGCGAACCCTCCTCCTCTTCAGACTCATGACACTTCCGGATGCTCTAACCTCAAATACCCGTCAATGAAGAGTATTACATTTTATAAGTAGGTGGGCATTCATATTTGTCGTTGAGGCAAGGCAGAGGGCTGAAGGCTGAAGGCTGAAGGGAAGAGGCTTTTAGGCTCTTAACATTTGTTGACATATCTGCATTTATTTGTGCCTACCTACTGACGCAACCGTTTAGGATGCCTAAACGAAACCGAAGAGAGATTTAGAAAAAATTGCCAAGAAAGAGCCCTCTCAGAGCTTCCAGATGAGAGGGCACCTCAGTAGTCCAAATGCTTACATATCAAAAGGTACTGAGAAAGTGTGAATAATTTGTGAAATAAAGGGCGAGTAATTACTCTAGCGATACATCTGTTCCCGTAAAGTTAATTACTCCCGAACTCGTCGTTACTCCTAATGAGCCAAACACCGCACTTCATGAGTCTGAATATTAAAAATTTGTAGCACGAAGCCTAAAGAAATTCGCTTCTTAGGCTGCGACTGGCGGACTCTACCGTAAAGGCGAGTTCAGTCCAACCCAAGCGATCGCAGACGTGGTGGAATGGTTACAGAAGTTTACTCTCTTCGCTACCTGGTTGAACGCAGGATTGAAGGAGCGAAGATATTGCGGAGCCAAACCGATTTATCAGTTGCACAGATTGCTACCCGTGTCGGTTTCGCAACGCCAAGTCACTTCACAAGCGTTTTCCGCAAACACCTGAAAACGACACCCAACACCCAACACCTATAGGCGATCGCTTTAAACCCCAAGGTTTTCATTTGCGATCGCCCCGCGCGAAAAAGTTCCCGCAAGATTAAGAGACTTTCCGCAAAAACTGAAAAGACACTAGCGACACACTGTTGCTAGGCTTGGTTTTATCAACCGAACTTCCTAATACCAATTTCATAAATGCTTGCTACAGATGTTGTTCTGACTCCCCCCTTACTAAGGGGGTTGAGGGGGTTGATGGTAGCGATATTTTAGGAAATTGATATAAGGTTCCCCTCATAACCAGCAACTCGTTAGTGGGACTCAAACAAAAATCAAGCCCAAATCAAGCCTAAACTCGCTTTATAAGCGGCGAATACGTCCTTGTTTTGGTTGAGCCATTCAACAAATCGATAAGACATCGCCGTTCT
>JAMPKV010000017.1 GCA_039962225.1 Microcoleus sp. AS-A8 | reverse complement strand
AGGGGGCATGGCGGCAGGAGTTGTCTCTTTCATCGCTCAAACTTTAACGTGAAATCTATGCCATGCTTAGATTATACCTTTATTGCTTCTCGATTTTTGTTTAAGTCCCGTTATCCGGGAATTGCTGGATGGAAAACACATTCAAATGGAGGAAATGGGCACCTAGAAATATCGAAGCTAGGCAAGATTCAAATGCGTGGACAAGCAAGGGCGTGGGGAACACCCACAACTTGCACCATCGTTTGGAAAAACAATAAATGGTACGCATCCATAACTGTTAAATGCGATATTCAACGCCAAACTGGAACTGGAGCTGTTGGAGTTGACATTGGCACACTAACGGCTGTTGCTTTCGATAATGGGGACAAGATTGATAATCCTCGTTTTTTAGCCAAGGCTCAAGTAGACATCAGGAAAGCTTCCAGGGAACTGAGGCGTAAACGTAAACCGGAGAAGCGCAAAGCTAAAGCATCTCGCAGGTGGAAAAAGGCAAGGAAGAAAGTCTATAAACTCCAGAATCAAGTGGCAGCTCGGCGTCAAGACTGGGTTCATCAAGTAGCAGCACAAATAACTAGCGCTAATAGCTTGGTTGCTACCGAAACCTTAAAGGTCAAAAACATGACCGCCAAAGCTAAGAAAGACAAAAGAAGACGCCAAAAGACCGGGCTAAATCGGTCAATTCTTGATGTAGGTTTTGGGATGCTACGCAGTGCTATCAAGTACAAGGTAGAGGAAGCTGGTGGATTCTTCGTAGAAGTTCCAGCCCAGAAAGTAAAACCTTCTCAAACCTGTCCTCAATGCTTGGCTCAGAAGAAAAAAGAGCTGAGCGAACGCATTCATTGCTGCGAACAATGCGGATACACGTCCGATAGAGATGTAGCATCTGCATTGGTCTGCATCAATTATGTAAAGGGGTTAGGAACTAGCCTCTTAGACGTAGATGATTCTAGCTCTACTGTAAAAACTCGCAAATCTACGGGAAGCTTACAGCAACTAGGTCAAGCGAAACGTCAGAAACCTCGGACGTAGCGAATGCGGAGTCCGTAGGTAGTTCATAGTTAGAAAAAGTTGCTCACCGATGCAGAATTTTCTCAAATAGGTTATTCTCAACATCTGGACAGTTCTGGCGCGAAAACAGGTGGTTCAATCTTTCCGGGTGAGGAGAGTCCGCTCCAAGAGTCGAGCATCTGACCGTACAAAGTCGCCACTTCCCATGCAATTCGGGCATAAACCATCCCTCTAGCTGAATCTTTCTCGCACTGCTCGATCAGATCCAATCCCATCGCTAGATGATGCAGGTCTACCTCAGAGTGGATTTGCCAATAGCGTCCTACTGGCAGTCCTAGTTCTTTAAGCTTGGGAATCACAGCACTGAAGAAGTCATAAGACACTCCTTCTGAGATTAAATTCATCGTGATGATTTGGTGGGCATTGGATTCACACAAGATAGAGCGCAAGCAATAAGCCTTTAGTGCTAGTGTTTCTTGGGTGGCAGGCACGGTAAGAGGACTCTCGTCTGGTTTGAGAAATTCCTGTTGGCGCATCCAATCCACTAACTGTTGAAAGTGATTGTCTTCTTCCATGGCATGTTTAGCGAAGCAGGCTTTGAATTGAGGCTCCCGGCACATGGCATGGCGTAGTGGTAGCGTCAAGCTGGTGAAGTTGTGTGATTGGTAGTATAACTGACGAACCCATCCTCTAATGTCGGCTGGCGTGGTAGCTCCACCTAAAGCTTTGTAAAAAAGTCCAGAGCGGAGGTTATTTCGGTACTCTTGTGCTAAATCCAGCAGCCATTGCATTTGTTTCGTTATCCCTAAAATTGTGAGTCAACTGGAGAGATTATAAGAGGGTCTGCTCTTGAGGCGTAACGGTGCATTTACTGAGATAGGCTTGTTGGACACAATCCATTCTCAGTAAATTTCAGTAGATGATCGATTATTTCACTGTGCCTGTCAGGAGCAACTAACCCATAGCTTTAACCCACTAGCCAACTTACTACCCGAACGCACCTCACCGGAATTACTTTACCTGAAATCCAAGTATCTTAAGGGGAAGATGGGGGCTTATTGACAGCTTTATTGAGAATGAGCTTTTGGGCGGGTTGGAGGCGGTGAAATAACGTGGTTATAAGGATTTGTAGGGTTGAAAGGGAATAACCCCTTCTTCACTGCCAATCCGGATAAGACACGAAAGTGTTATCCCTCACCCAAAAACGCGATCGCAGGTTTATTGATGCAAAGAGATGCCATGTGAGTAAGGAGTTGACCCTGACTGTATACTTCGACATCCGTCAGCTCAATAAACGTGCGTGAATTATTGAGTAAATCTGAAATCTGGCAAGAATAACCATCATCAAATAGACTGGTTCTCATCTCTCCTAAAATTTCGAGATCATTGTTCGTCAGAACCTTAACTCTCACCTGACTCATGATAAGTCATTCCTCTACTGCAAGCCTCTATGGCTTTATCACGGAGACGGATACAGTTTATGCAGGAATTAGAATATCGGCTGTAAAAAATTACATTTTTAATCATATTTTTGCATTTAATTTTAATATTTAATTTATCTTTATTCACTCTTGCCAGATAATAAAGCTAGAGATTGTTTCAATTTTTTAATTAAAATGTTTTTATGTAAGTCAAACTTTTTCTAGGATAATTTCGGGGTTCTAAATAGAATTTAATAAGAGAAAAATAAGCGGTTTCGCTAACACTCCGCTATCGCTCCGTTCAGAAAGACACATTATAACCCTGCGGAGTATATCTACCGAGAATGTTACAAAACCTCAGATCGAGGAAAATAGAGTTGTAGCCTGTCTTTCCCGGTCTAACCTTGAGTTACTCCAAAACCTCCCCAACCCGAAACCAGCCACAAGAAACACTCTTCAACCGCACTCGTACCAGTTTGCGCGACGCCCTCTCCTGGTATTCCAACCTGCGCCGCCACGGTGACAATCTCCCCGATGTGGAACTGCAAGCGGCGCTACGAACTGAAATCGAGAGTTTAAAATCTTCTCTCGACAAGCTAGACCAGGGAGTGATTCGCATTGCTGCCTTTGGTTTGGTCAGTCGCGGAAAATCAGCCGTCGTTAATGCCTTGCTGGGACAGAAGATTCTGCAAACCGGCCCCTTGCACGGTGTCACCCAATGGCCTAGGTCTGTACGCTGGACACCGGGCACAGAGGGGAAAGTGCAGGTGGAGTTAATTGATACCCCCGGATTGGATGAAATTCAGGGTGAGTCACGGGCGCAGATGGCGCGGGAGGTGGCCTCGCAAGCGGATTTAATTTTGTTTGTGGTGGCGGGTGACATTACGCGCACCGAGTATCAGGCGCTTTGCGAATTGCGGCAAAACCAAAAACCGATCATCCTAGTATTCAACAAAATTGACCTCTATCCCGACCAAGACCGGGAGGCAATTTACCGCCAGCTGCAACAACTAGGTACGGGGAGTCCCAAAGACCGTCGGCTGCAAAAGACGTTGACCGAAGATGAGATTGTGATGGTTGCGGCAGAACCCGCACCTTTAGAAGTGCGCGTCGAGTGGCCTGATGGTCGCGTCACCTATGAATGGGAGACGCCGCCAGCGCAGATTGATGAGTTGAAGCAGAAGATTTTTAAGATACTCAACCGGGAGGGGCGATCGCTGCTGGCCCTTAATGCCCTGTTTCAGGCGCGGAATGCAGAGGCGAACATGGCGAAGAAAACGCTTGAGTTCCGCAAAGCCGAAGCGGAAGAGTTAATCTGGCGTTTTAGTAAGTATAAATCTCTGGCGGTAGCGCTCAATCCCATTGGGGTGGTGGATGTCTTAGGCGGTGCGATCGCAGATTTAGCCCTAATTCGTTCTCTTTCGCGGCTGTATGGTTTACCCATGACCAGTTACGAAGCCGGTAAACTCTGGAAGAAAATTGTCGTTAGTTCCGGTGGGTTACTACTCGGTGAAATGGGTAGCAGTATGGTGTTGGGGTTGGGGAAAAGTGCCTCTGCCGTCACTAGTGTGTTTGACAGTGCATCAGGGGTGACAGCGTATACCGGAAGTGCGATCGCACAAGCGGGGATTGCAGGTTACGGCGCTTATGCAGTGGGTCAGGCGGCGCAAGTTTATCTGGAACAAGGTTGCAGTTGGGGGCCAATGGGGCCAAGTACAGTCATTCAAGATATTCTCAATCAGGTTGAACCCGATACTATTCTCTATCGCTTGCGTCAGGAATTAGGGCAACAATTGGATAAAGTTGGCGAATAAGAATCAATCTATAGCAGTCCTAAATGATTCATAAGAACCTCCCTTTCTCTCCTCTGCGGCCTCTGTGCCTCTGTGGTTTGTTTAAAAAAGCCAATCTCACAATTGATTTAAACTGGCTATATTTAAGGAACCATTACACTAAAGGCTGCATCATCAATACCTTTACGGGGTTGATAAACACCTTTATAAACCTTAGAGAAAAGCATGAAAACGGGCTGTGAATCTGGCAAAAAATACAGTTTACCTATCGCGCCGATAAAGGAGGGTTGAACTAATTTTTTATCATTCCTTCTCAAAGGATAATCCCAATCTTTGAACTCTTTTTTAAGAGCCACAATAGGCTGGTTTGGTTCAGATAAGGATGAAATCTCAAAACGCATAATTCCTGAATAATATACTCCCGTATGCCATCCTCTAGGCTCATTATTCACAAACACAGTACCGAATCGTCGCCGAGTTAGTCTTTTAAAATCTGAAACCGAAAGTTTTGCCTCATAAGTTTTATTGGAAGTATTAAATCTAGTTACCTCCATAATCATCTTTGAAGAAGGAGCCTTTTTGGGGATTTCATAGTCAAGTTGCTGCTGTAAAATCTTCTCTATAGGAGTTGGCAGTTCCCCTGGAGGCTGGGGGTTTAACGCCATAAACTTATCATGAAGAATTGGCTGTATCGATAAGGGATTAAGATTTAATTTCCAAACATATCTACCTTCTTCTTTCCCTGGAGGAAACCACGGAAAAACATAGAAGGGAGAAGACGGACTAAATACAAATTCGTTGTTCTGAGCGGGAAGAGTATAAAGTCTTGCATCTTGGTCAAACCAAGACAAAAATTCAAAACGGGTAACTTTCTCCTTTCCTGTTATTATTTCCCAAGAACTTTCCCTAGCTGGGAGAGGTCTGCTATACAGATAAAAAACTAACAGGAGAGGAAGTGTGAATGAGAGGATAAGAGCGGGAATCAATCTACGCCTAACCTTAAGGATTTGCAAATTTATTCAACTCCCCCTATACAATAACCAAGGAAATTCAACAGTGAATAAACTATCGACCTTCAAACCTGAACTCAAGATATCTAAAGCTCTATAGAGATTTTGTTCGGCAAACCTTGGATATCGAGTTCCAGTCGCGGCTTTTTAGCATCACAGATCAAGCCACCACTGTAGGCGCTTGTGGAAAGTGCAAATGCTAATTGATTCCCACCCACAACTTCTACGGTTGCGTCCCCAATAATGACTTTACATTGTGCCCCATCCACTCGTACTTCTCGACTATTGAGCACATCTTTAATTAAAACTTGTTTACCCTGTCTCATCACCTTGATTACCAGGTGACGAACCCCAAACCGAATGACTCCATCCCCTAGTTGCTCAATCTTGGTTCCATTCGGCAAACCTTTAATCACAAATTTTGTAGGCGTTGACGATTTGGATAGTTCTGGGGAGGTAGCCGTAGACTGAGAAACAGAAACTTGGGGGGTTGGACGCTGTTTGGGTGCGGCTGGGGGATCAAGCGGCACTGAGTCTGGAGAAATTGCCCATTTAACCGCTTTTTTGAGCAATTCTGAGTGATTTTTTGCCGCTTCCTCCATTTGCCCATGAGTTTGGGCGTAATCTTCCTGTTTTTTCTTGATAGCCATCCAACGCTCTTGGGCAAACTGGCGTAATTCGAGGTTGGATTGAGAGACAAATTGCTCGTAAAATTCTAGGGTTTCGACTAGTGAACCAATTTTTTCTAGAGCAATTCCCACTTGCTGCATCAACAGAGATTGCTGCCAGTCAGAGGTTGATAAAACTTGTTCCTTGAGGAATTTTTCATAGAGCTGACGTTGCTCATTGATAAGGTCATTGGGAGTTAATTCTGAAACGGCAATTTCATAGACAAAATCAAATTTTAAATCTGCTTTTTGCCGCTTAGAGCCAATAACTTTATGTGAGTATTTTTCAATGGCTTCAATAGCATCAAACCAACGCTTATTACGATAAAAATACTGCAATAAAACAGTAAATAACTTGATTGTAGGTACCCCCTGACATGCCTTTTCAAAGCATTCTTTAACCTTGGTTAATTCATCCAGCCAAATATAGACAACAAAAGCTTGTTGATATTGCTGGTTGATTTCTAACGCGGTGGCAACGTAGGGGAGCCAGTTGAGCAGACGTGGCTTTCCTGCCTTCTCCCATTCGGCGATGATACTATCATGTTCCCCAACTTGCGCCAGATATTCTAAGCCTTCAGGAATACCTAAAAGTTTTGCTTTTGCACGGTGGTACTCAGGATTTGGGGTGACACCAGATTCTTCCCAAATCCGCACCGCTTCTTCATAGTTTTCGGCACGGTAGAAACACTCAGCCACTAGGGAATTGAGTTGAGGGTTAGGCTCAGAGACAGGGTTATAACCGTGTGTTTCTAAAGCTTGTAATATCTCGCCAAACTGTTGCCATTGAGTTGCTGGGATGTTGGGAACGTTCAGTAAGCCTTCAATGCGGTTCACATATTCTTCGAGCGCTTTTTTCCATTGTTTACTATGAATGATTGACGGTTGAAGGTTCGTCGGTTGGTTAAAATTTTCCGCTATCAACGACTCATTATTACTAATTAAAGAAGTAAACGTGCTAAGAGCCTCTACATCCTTGGAATAGGCAACCATAAACAGGGCTAGAGAACGCTCAATCGCCTGATTGTCAGGGTATATTTTGTACCAAGAGACTAACTCTGACCAGCACATCCCCTGCCAGTAGCAATCCCAAGCTTCTTCGCTTTTGTTTAAGCTGAAAAAGTAGTTCCCCGCCTCCAAAAAACTCTCTTCAAATTTGAGCGCCCAAGCTTCACAAAAGTCGGCTTTTTCAGTGCCGCCAAGATCGTTGTAGAACTGTCGGGCACGTCTAAGTAAATCTGGGTTTTGTGTGTTTAATCCCTTTGTCTCAAACTCATCAGCGATCACGTCTGGGTTATCTTCGCGTAGTTCCTGCACGGTTTTGGGAGTACCTGTACTGAGGGTACGCACATTCTCTTCCCAAGGCTCTTTGCTTTTGGCGTAATAGAGCATGGCTTGCAATAAGGCTTCATCACTGGCGTATTGCCACAACTGGCGATCGCCTTTTTCCGAATCCACCACAAACAGATGTTCGGTTGCTCTTGATGCAGCCACGTAAAGCTTATTGAAAAAGTATTCCACCTTAACTCGTTGGTCGATCCCTTTCCCACTGAGATTCCAGACGTTTTGGTTGCAATCTTCCCCAAACTTGTAGAGAATAACCTTTTTAAACTCCAATCCTTTCGCTGCGCTCGCACTCAAGACATTCTTCAGCGGTTTAGGAGTGTTGGAATTGGGGACTTCTACCAGCGTCATGGTGTCCCCCTCTTCCCCTCGATCAAACTGGGGAAAAATTTCTGAGAGTACCTCATCGGCTTGGGCATAAGCCACTTCTTCCCCTTCTTCGCACGGCACAATAATAATCGTGTCTCTGATATAGTCAGCTAGTGCTTCAGGACTAATATTTCGGTTCAAAATGAACTTTTGCGGTTCGGGGAAATTGCCCTGCTGCCATGCCGTCTGAGGCTTGAGTTCAGGGATGTCAAACAAAACATGACGCCACAACTGAATTAAGTTGGTAACTTGCACGATAGGTGGAGTAGAGCGGTAATTATTAGCTAATTCTTGGAAATTAATCATAAGTTTTAACTGCTCCGCAGGGTCTAGTGCCGTAATCACTTCCGCATCAAAGATAGCTTGTACACTAGACCAATGGAATCCTGTTGGGTTTAAGGTCTGAAAAGGGTCTCCCGCAAAGGCAAAAGGTAGACTCTGAAGCGGCTGGTATCCCAAATGATATTGGGAGAACATCGACAGTCGCATAATTAGCTGAAGTTCCAGGCGGGTAAAGTCTTGGGCTTCGTCGCAGAAAATCGCCGTATACTCAGGACGATAACACTTCAGTTGGAGAACTCTAGCAATTAAATCTTGGTCATCCCAGTAGCCTTGCTCAGTGGTGATGCGCTTATACCAGCGTTCCCAGATTGTGTCATAAATGCCTTGGAATTTCTCAAAAGAGACCGTGTGTTCCTTGCGGGGGACTTCCTGCTGGTAGTCTTCGGGAGTCATGTACTCTTCCAAACCATACCCTTTGATGAAACTGCGGATAACATGCCAGCAGGTTTCTGGGGAATAGCGCCTCCCCTGAGGCAGGTGGAGAACGACTTTGGCTAACGATTCACAGGGACTTTTTCCCTGATACAGTTGTTTGAAGCGATGGAAAGAAATATATTTTTCCGGGTCAAACTGCGCTTTTTCCTGTGACGGTAACAAGTCAAACAAAAATTTTTGGAACGGTTGGAAACAGTGATCGATGTTATCTTTCTCGTTCCCCGGACTCCTCTCGGCGACAAAGCGATAATGGGAGGACAGCAGCGTACTTACTGCATCCCGCGCCACCTCCAGCAATCGCTCGTTATAGGTTAAAAACAAAGGCTCCCCAGGCAGAGGCTGCTCGCGGCGATGTCCTTGCTTGTCGTAATACTTCCGGTAGCAGTAATCGGCAAACAGATAAAGCAGCATGGTAGACTTACCGCTACCCGCTCGTCCATTGATGAATAAGGGCAGCGAACCTTGACCGGGTGCTGCACTGGAAACGGACTGAAGAATCTGCTCTTCTTCTACGGAAAGAGCCAGATTCGCCTCTTTTCCCCGCTCAATCGCTAGCCAACTTCCCTCATCGGCAAGCAGATAGGAGGGATAGGAACGTTGAGCAAAGGGGGTCAACTCATGCAAACTTAAGAGACGTGCCAAGACGTTGCTGGTAGTAGAGCCATCAAATAAGGCGGTTTTCTGACCGATTTGGATAATTTCTTCTCTGGATGGTCGGTGATTAAAAGGTGCCAGTAGAAACAAGACACCCCCAACAAAGGTGTCAGTGGTTTGCATCTCGCTATAAAGCACATAATGTTGGTTCAACGTGCACAACTTGACATTCAGCAGATCAGGAAACCCTTCACAAGGATGGGTTCCGCTTCTAATTCCTGTAACCAGTTGATAATAAGTTTCCCAAGCGTCTCGGATTACGGGTTGTCTAAACCGGGTAACCCATTCTTCACTTTCGTAAATCAGCCAGTCTTCTGTGAGCGTTTCCATCTCCCAACCCGGAGGTTCTAACCAAGGGCGCAGTTCTGGCTGGAGTTGTGGGAGTTTCTGAGCGGGATGCTGCTTATTTTTTTCACGGGTGAGCCAATCTCGGATGTGTTGCGGATTGAGTTGAGGATCGAGGTGCGTTCTGCCATACTCTCGCGGATCTTCGAGGAACTGTTCGTAGTCGTTGTCACCCCGTTTAAAGATATCGAGCAAGCATAACAGTTGCTCGTCACCCACTCTCAGAATGCGTGCAATGAGTCTTCGGTTGAGGATTCGGCGCTTTAAGTAAGGATAGACTCGTTCAAAACGTGCCTGTACCTCATCAATTCTTTGAGTTTCCAGTTCCACACACAGATCATCAATTCGCTCTTGAAGACCATAGAGTTCTGCCTTATCGTTGCATCCAGAGGTGCGATAGACGTACATGGGTGAGTCTCCGCTGTTTCTGCCAAACACACAGCTATTACCGCTATCCCTATTGTCGTCTAGCGCCGAAATTGGTACGGGGATTTTTGGTTAAAGATGATACAGTTAGCAAAATTTTGTCAGTTAGTTGCTTGACTATACTTCAACTTGAACTTACTGCAGGGTGGCGAAAATAATATGCATTTGAAAAAGGTTAAAAAGCTTTCTTTCCTTCTGCCTTCTGCCTTCTGCTTTCTGCCTTCTGTCTTCTGCCTTCAGCCTTCAGCCTTCAGCCTCCTGCCTCCTGCCTTCAGCCTTCAGCCTCCTTGCACTTAGCGACTTCGGAGAACTGCATCCAGGGTTTTCAGTAACTCCTTTGTCGTGTATGGCTTATACAAAAAGGTTTGCACACCAAGGTGACGCGCCTGTGCCAACTTATCATCAGATACGAGTCCTGTCACCGCCACAATCTTGCCTTGAGGGTTCATTCTTCGTAAAGTACGAATCGTCGTAGGGCCATCCATGACGGGCATCATCATATCAATCAAAACCACGTTAATGTCTTCCTTGTGCTGGGCATACACCGCCAGCGCCTCGATGCCATCGCTAGCCGTCAGTACTTTGTAGGAATAAGTCTCCAGCGAGGTTTGGGTAATCTGGCGAATGGCGGCCTCATCATCAACCACGAGAATCAGTTCGCCATGACCTCTGGGCATTTCAGAGTCTTCACTGGTGGGTATAGGTGTTTCCTGTAATGCGGGCAAATACACCTCAAATTTGGTACCTTGCCCCAGTTTGCTCAATACATTGACAAAACCCCCGTGACTTTTGACAATGCCGATCACGGTAGAAAGACCTAATCCTGTCCCCTTACCTACTTCTTTGGTGGTGAAAAACGGCTCAAAAATTCGATCCAAAATCTCCGGCGGGATGCCCGTTCCTGTATCCGAGATGGTAATGACAATATAAGAACCCGCTTTCGCATCAATATTCATCCGAGCCGATTGTTCGTTTAGGAACAAATTGTGGGCGGAAATGCCCAAAGTCCCGCCATCGGGTAGGGCATCGCGAGCATTAACACACAAATTCATCAGTACCTGATGCAGTTGGGTGGCATCTGCGGAAACCGTCCATAAATCCGGTGCTAGATCGGTATGCACTTCAATGGATTTGGGAAACGTCTCTTTGGCAATCTGTCTAATTTCTGAGATGATGTGCCTGACCTGTACCAGGGTGCGATCGCCTTTAACTCCTCGTGCAAAGGAAACCACTTGCTTGACTAATTCTGCTCCCCGTCTGGCATTATCTTCTAAAATTTTCAGCCACTGCCGAGCTTGCTCATCGTGGAGTTTGAGCGCCAAAAGCTGAACCGACATTAAAATCGGGGCGAGGACGTTGTTCAAGTCATGGGCGATACCGCTCGCCAGTGTGCCAATACTCTCCATGCGTTGGGCACGCAGAAACTGAGCTTCGAGTTGCTTCTTTTCGGTGATATCCGTATTGACGATTAAGATTGAGGTGGGCTGCTCCTGCTCATTTTGCACCAATGTCCAGCGACTTTCGACAATGATGGCAAAGCCATCCTGGGTGACTTGCTGCAACTCCCCATACCAGTTACCTTCGAGAGCCACTAGGGTTTGCACCTCTTTGAGCCGAAGGCAATTTTCATCTGAACACAATAGCTGATGGGCATCTTGGCCCATTACTTCCTCTGCCTTCCAGCCGTACATGCGCTGGGCACCTTTATTCCAAAATAAGATTTGATTTTGCAGATTTTGCACCAGAATGGCATCGGTCGCAATATCCAAAAGAGCCGCCTGTTCGCGAATTTTTCGTTCAGCTCGCTTACGCTCGAGCGCGTAACGGATAGAACGCTCTAACAGTGGCGCTCTGAGCTGACTTTTGTCCAGGTAATCTGCCGCTCCCGCTTTCATCGCTTCGATGTCAATTTCGCGATCGCCTTGCCCGGTGAGTAAAATCATCGGTGCTCTACATCCTTGGGCAACCGCTTGCTGCAACAGTTGCAGTCCATTATGCTCGCCGAGACGATAGTCCAGCAGATAGATATCATGCTGATTTTCCCCCATCATGTCTAAGGCACAATCCCAATCACTCGCCCATTCCACCTGGAAGCGAGTGCCCTGGCTTTCAGAGAGTAAATCGCGGGTCAAAATATAATCATCTTCGTCATCATCAACCAGTAAAACTCTGACTGGGTGGTTGTCCATCTCAGTCCCTAGCCTCTTTAGATGGTCGTTCAACAATCTCACAACAGCATTGGCTCAAGGTCTTCACCTTAATTAAGCAGCTAAATGTAAGGATCGAAATCTCTCAGAGTAGAGAAGTTCTTTTATTCCATGGGTTTTTCTCCTTTGGCTAGCTGTTCAATCATCCAAGCCTCACCTACCATTACAAGTGAGAAACCGTTGCCCGACTTACCAGCCCTGTGTGTAAGTGCTATTGACGTTGTTGCAGGGGCAGCGTGACGATAAAGGTTGACCCTTGCCCTTGTGTGCTGTGGGCGCTGATGCTGCCTTTATGGCGTTCAGCAATCTTACGGCAGATCGCCAAACCCATGCCAGTGCCCTCATAATCGTTACGACCGTGCAGCCGATGGAAAGCTTGGAAGATGCGCTCCAGATACTGGGTATCAAAGCCAATACCGTTATCTTCGACGCAGATTTGACAATGTGTAGGCTTAGCCGCATCTCCTAAGGCTGGCTGGTTTTCACCCTTGAGCGGTTGACTATAAATCCTGACTTTCGGCGGTTCGCCCTTGCGGTGGAATTTCAAAGCATTGCCAATTAAGTTTTGCATCAGTTGACGCATCTGTAAGGGATCAGAATTAAGGGTTGGCAACTCACCGACTTCTACCTGTCCCTGAGTCTGCTCCAGGCAGACTTCCAAATCGGATAACACCTCTTGCACAATCTGAGCCAAATCCACCGCAACGAAGGGTTGAGCCTGGGTAGTAATGCGCGAGAGCGTGAGCAAATCATGGATTAACGTTTGCATCCGTTCTGCGGCTTTGTGCATCCGCTCTAGGTAGTCGTATCCTTGCTCCGTCAACACCTCACCATACTTGGTTTGAAGTCGTTCGCCGAAGGTGAGAATCTTCCGTAAGGGTTCTTGCAAGTCGTGGGAGGCGACACGGGCAAAGTTTTCCAGCTCGGTATTAGAACGAGCCAGTTCCTGACGCTGATGGGTTTCTTGTTCTAAAAGTTGAGCTTGAGCTAAGGCAATGCCAATTTGATCCGCTAGCTGTTTGAGCAGATCGGTTTCAAAACTAGACCAATGCCTGGGACGGTTACACTGATGAGCCACCAGTAAACCCCAGAGTTGTTCCTTCAACAGAATCGGTACAGCTAGCTTGGCCTTGATATCGAAATTTTGCATAAATTCCATGAAACAAGGTGGCACATCCGCCTTTTCTACGTTATCAATCGTGTAAACTCGGCCTTGACGATACTGACTTAAGTACTCCGATGCTAAATAACCATCCGTAACCTTGTGGCCTAAAACAGAAGAATAGCCAGGAGCCACCGCTTCTGTAACGATTTTGCCCAATCCATCCGATCCCAATTGAAAGATCAAGACGCGATCGCTCGCGAGAATCCGTTGCACTTCGTTGACAGCGGTTTGGAGAATGTCCTCAATATGCAAAGACTGGCGAATCTTGAGCGTCACTTCAGCAAACAATTGCGATCGCACGTTCTGTCGCTGTAATTCTTCTTGGGCTTGCTTGCGGTCGGTAATATCCATATTAATTCCGGTCATCCGCATAGGCTGACCCCGTTTGTCGTAATAAACTTGACCTTTACTCGCGACCCAGTGGATACTACCGTCAGGCCAAATCACGCGGAACTCAATATTATAGTCGGCTCCCTCCACCAAGGTAGACCTTAGTGCTTGAGTGACTCCTTCCCGATCATCCGGATGAAGACTTTTGAGGAAGCTTTTAAACGTACCCTCAAAGGAACCTGGGGCAAGCCCATGAATGGCTTCCGTCGTCTCAGAGTGAATCACTTCGTCGAGTTGGAGATCCCAATCCCAAGTCCTCATCTGAGCCGCCTCTAGAGCTAACCGGAGTCGCTCCTCGCTCCGTTGTGCCCGTTCCGTCTGCTGGCGTAGTTCCTCTACCGCACGACTCGAAAGAAGCAGACGGCGCACTCGTTGGCGCAGAACCGCCCAGTGAATCGGCTTGGTAATGTAATCCAGTGCCCCGGCCTCAAAGGCTCGATCCACCGATTCTCGGTCTTCAAGAGCCGTGATCATTAATACGGGGATGCGATCGCCACCCGGAAGCGATCGCATTTGAGTACAACAGGTAAAGCCATCCATCACTGGCATGAGAGCGTCCAAAAGCACAATATCGGGCTGTAGGCGCTTGTAGGCCGCTAACCCTTCCTCGCCATCACACGCTTCTGCTACCCGATAGCCGACTTGTTCCATCGCTCGCTGTAACTGAATCCGCATGAACTTGTCGTCCTCAATCACGAGGATTAACGGATCATCTTTCTCTGGGGGGGTGATGTTCATGTTTGAGCGTTTTGGCGTTCTAATTGCAAAGCTACCTTGACTCTTTCATACTCAGCTTCTAGCTGTGGCAACTTATCTACCCCATACTCAGTATTGCCAATCCGACTCATAACTTCTAACTTGCGGCATATATTCGAGAGGGTGATAGCACCTAGAGTTGCACTGCTGGCTTTGAGATTATGTGCGCTCGATCGCAACTGTACGGCATCGTTTTGGGCAATCGCTTGGGCGATCGCACTTAGGAGTTTTGGCGCTTCTTCGAGATAGCAATCAATCATCTCTACCAAGACCAAATCAGCCATGTCACCCGCCATTTCCCGAAATGATTGCAGCACTTTGGCTTCAATCGGCTCAGAGGGTGTAGGTGGATTGAGGTGCGTGGGTTTGACTGGCGAGAATTCCCCCATCTCCCCATCTCTCTCCAGGGTTGTCTTTGGGTTCCCTTTTAGAGTACGTCCCACGCCACTCTCACTTAACCCCCAACTCTCCATTTCTCTCTCTCTCAGGGGTTGACACTGGCTCAACACCCGGATTAAATCTTTAAGGCTTATGGGTTTGCAGAGGTAGTCATCCATACCTGCATTCAGGCACTCCTCCCGATCCCCTTGCATAGCATTTGCCGTCATGGCAATAATCCGAGGGCGCTTGTTAGCTCTTGGAGGTTGGAGGTTAGAGGGTGGAGTGTTAGATTGTTTGTTCCTATCTGAGTTTTTGGCCTTCTCACTGACCTCCCCTAATTCCCCATCCCCAAGCGCCTCTTGACAAATACACCTTGCGGCGGTTAATCCATCCATCAGCGGCATTTGTACATCCATCAGCACCACGTCATAGAACTGGCGTTTTACAGCATCGAGTACTTCTAAGCCATTACTCACTACATCTGCTTGATAGCCGAGCCGTTTCAACAGATGCAAGGCAACCTTTTGATTCACGCCATTGTCCTCCGCTAACAAAATCCGCAAGGGCAACTGTGCGGCGAGTTGCACAGGGTTCTGCGGAAGAGGCGCGGGGGGAGGATTCACCGAGATGGACGACCCAGCTAAAATCTGATTCAAGACGGGGTAAAGCTGGGACTGTTTAATGGGCTTTGTCAGAAAAGCGGCTAAATCTACAGGTGCAGGGGTCTGTCTAGCCCTTTCTAACCCGTTGATCGAGGTCAACAGGACAAGGGGTAATGTTTGATAATGAGGATTGCTGCGGATTTTCGTCGCCAGCGTCAGACCATCCATTTCGGGCATCTGCATATCTAGAAGTGCCATATCCAGAGGTTGCCCTTGATTGAGCCAGTCGATCGCTTCCGTTGCCGATGCCGCCGCATAAGTGAGCATTCCCCAAGACTGGAGTTGCTGGGTTAAAATTTGCCGATAAGTCTCGTTATCATCCACAATCAGCAGGCGCTTACCCTGTAATTGAAGCTGAACGTTGTCACAATTCTTAGGGGATAAATCGGGAGCCGCCGCCGCCACCAGGGTGAAATAAAATGTGGAACCGCGCTCTACTTGGCTCTCAACCCAAATCCGACCGCCCATCATTTCGCTCAACTGTTTGCCAATCGCTAGTCCCAATCCGGTTCCCCCATATTTACGGGTGGTGGAAGCATCCACTTGACTGAAGGATTTGAACAATCGGTCGATGCGATCGGGGGGAATGCCAATGCCTGTATCTCTAACAGCAAATTGGATCTCGAACCTGGTTGCAGGTTGCCGATGAGAAGATGGGGTGGAACCTTCCACCTGCGCTTCATCCTGTTGCTCTAATAACGTTTCACCCTCCAACTCTCTGGCTGTCACTGAAACCACCACTTCTCCTGTCTCCGTGAACTTAACGGCATTACTGACTAAATTCACTAAAATTTGGCGTAAACGAGTGACATCTCCCACAATGAGACGGGGCGTTTGAGGATGCATCCAGTAAGCCAATTCGATGCCTTTTTCTGCGGCCTTAAGCGCTAAGATATCGAGGGATTCTTCAATGCAACTTTGCAAATTAAACGCCTGTTTTTCCAGTTCGACGCTGCCGGACTCAATTTTTGAGAGGTCAAGAATATCATTAATCAGGGCAAGTAAAGCCTCACTACTGCTCTGAGCGGTTGTGACAAAATCTTGCTGCTGGGGTGTTAATTCTGTGGTCAAAAGCAGACCCGTCATGCCGATGATCGCATTCATGGGAGTGCGAATTTCATGGCTCATATTAGCCAGGAATTGACTCTTGATGCGAGTAGCTTCTTCAGACTTGGCCTTGGCCTTTTCCAGTTCTTGATTCGTCTGAGATAATTTTTGGGTGCTAGCCACGAGATCCAATTGGGCCAAATACGGTTCGGTAATATCGTCTAATATCCAGAGACGACCGGGTACATCGCGTATACGGGTGGGAGCACTAGAGATACTCAGCACTTTAGGTTCTGGCTGAGTGAAAATCCAGTTCCAGTTACGAATCTCGGCCTGAGGCTGGGAAAAAAATTGTGCGGCTTGTGCCACAATTTCAGTCTGATTATCCGCACGGGTACGTAACATGGCCATCGCCTGAGCGAGCATCGGGGGTTCTACAGCTCCTGGGGACAGCTCCAATTGCTCGGCGGCGGCCTGATTGAGCCAGCCTTGTTCCCCACTTTCATCAATGAACACCACGCCTTGATGAATTGTTTGTAACATGGCCCTGAAGCGTGCGCGTAATTTGTCCAGCCGTAAGGTGGTATCACTAAAGCTCAGCAGGGTGCGTAACTCACCCTGTAAGGATTCGATAAAGTCTTGCAGGTGGGAGGGAAAATCCGTCGGGCGCTTCCACAGCAGCAGAATTGCACCCTCTCTCCCATCGGATAAGGTGAGGGGCACGACTGCAAGAGACTGGATGCCTTGGGCGAGCAGAACATGGGAAGCCCCCGGAGTTGCGGAGTAATTGGAATAGTAGAGACAACGGTTTTCCCGCGTGGCTTCTTCAAAAAGTGTGGGTGTCGTCAGTGGATCGGGAAGAGCATTGGGGGGCAGACAGACCAAGGCTTCAGCGGTTACCTCATCGAGTCGGCGCAGAGCGATCGCGGCGTCGGCACAGACAATGTCACGTAGGAGGGCGACGGCTTGACTAATCAGGGTATTGGAGGTATCTGTGGTGTCGGGATGGGTGAGGGTCGTGAGTACCCATTGAGAGGCTAAGCGCCACTCCAATCCCAGGAAAAACTGGCGTAGCCCCATGCCCAGCCCAGCCGCAATCCCGAATTCCAGGGATGGGCGTACTGCATTCACTCCATCCCCATGCAACAGTCCCACCAGCAGGGTACATAGCCCCGCTAAGGGTATTACTTGCATAAAGCGTAAGGGCAACAAGGTAAAACCGAGCAAACCCAGCAAGGTTAAAATCTGCATCGGTGCCCATCCATCGAGGCACGCCCAGGCGCTTAGGACGAAGGTTAGTCCGAATAGGATCGGTCGAAATGTAGGTAGCCCGTCAGGAGGACGAAGCTGTAACCATGACATAAAGGATTTCCGATTAAGCGGCAAGACATGAAGCGATCGCATGGGTGACCACATCGGGTGCGCTGATATGCGGTAAATGCCCCCGTGCCTTGATGGGAATCAGTTGACTGTCCGCAATCTGATTAGCCATATACTGACCGACCTCAAGTGGTACCGCGATGTCATCACTCGCTTGTAGAATGGTTGTGGGTAATGTGAGTCGCGGCAACTCCGCTCGGTGATCAGATTGGAAGATCACGCGCGCGACCGCTTGCGCGATATCGGGGCGGATTGCTGCCAGGGTATTGGCAAACTCTAGCGCTAGTTCGGGTTTTTCGGGGTTGCCCATGGCGATGGGCGCAAAACCACTCACCCAAGCATAGTAATTGGATGACATCGCAGCATACAGGGCATCCAGGTCAGACTGCTCAAAGCCACCGAAATACCCCTCATCGTTGAGATAACGGGGAGACGCACTAATAAAGATCAGTTGGCTGAAGCGCTGGGGTTCAACCAAGGCTGCAAGCAGACTCACCATGCCGCTCACCGAGTGACCCACCAGAATGCACTGGGTCAACTTTAATTCGGCGCACAAATCCAGCAAATCCTCAGAATAGCTGTAGAGGCTACTGTAGCGGCGGGGACTATAGGCCGAAAAATCTGACTTCCCTGCTCCAACATGATCGAATAGGACAATGCGATAATTAGACGCAAATGCGGCGACCTGATGCCGCCAAGCGGTTTGGTCGGAGCCAAAGCCGTGGGCAAAGATCATGGTTTTACTACCATTACCGAGTATTTTTACATTATTCCGTTCAAGGATGCTAGTTCCCATTACCGATTCTCGATTCCCGATTCCCGATTACCCGCCTCCTATCAGTCTCCACCCTCTTGGGAGGGCAGTTCAACAATTTCAAACCAGTATTTACTTAAGGTCTGCATGACTTCGATTAAGGAGCTAAAAGTCACAGGCTTGGTGATGTAAGAGTTTGCGCCCAGATAATAACTACGAAGAATATCTTCTTCCGCCTGCGAGGTGGTCAGTACTAAAACGGGAATTTGTCGCAAATGCGGGTCTGATTTCAGCTCGTTGAGTACCTCACGCCCATCTTTTTTCGGCATGTTCAGGTCTAGCAGGATGAGGCTTGGACGCGGCGCACTGCCCGGAACTGAATATTTGCCACGTTGGTAAAGATAATCCATCAGTTCTTCGCCATCACTGACGATGTGCAAATCATTGGCTAAGCGGCTTTCAGCCAGGGCTTCTTGGGCTAACATGCAATCATCTGGATCGTCATCTGCCATCAAAATCGTCACAGGGTGTCGCCGTCCTCTCACTTTGCCCTATCTCCTTGACGTTGTTGGAGGGGTAGTGTTATGATAAAGGTCGATCCACGGCTGGGTAAGCTTTGAGCCGTAATACTGCCATCATGGCGTTCGACAATCTTACGACAGATTGCTAAACCCATTCCAGTGCCTTCGTATTCGCTGCGACCGTGCAGGCGTTGGAAAGCGTTGAAAATTCGGTCAAGATACTTTTCATCAAATCCAATGCCGTTGTCTTCAATCAAGATTTGACAACGTTCCATTTTGTTAATCCCCGGAGTGGGTGGTTGTTCCCCATCGGTTAGCTGTCGGCTATAAATTTTAATAACGGGGGGTTCCTCTTTTCGGTAAAATTTTAGGGCATTGCCGATCAGGTTTTGCAGCAACTGACGCATTTGGATGGGATCAGCTTCTAGGATGGGGAGTTCGCCGACCTCAATTCGTCCAGCCGCCTGCTGAATGCTGACTTCTAAATCCGATAAAACTTCTTGTACCACCTGCGTTAGCTTCATTGTCACAAAAGGCTGCGCCCTGGT
This sequence comes from Microcoleus sp. AS-A8, assembly GCA_039962225.1. Classification (NCBI taxonomy): domain Bacteria; kingdom Bacillati; phylum Cyanobacteriota; class Cyanophyceae; order Oscillatoriales; family Microcoleaceae; genus Microcoleus; species Microcoleus sp. AS-A8. The sequence continues at coordinate 94,158 of JAMPKV010000017.1, read as the reverse complement.
TGTTACGCGCGAAAGAGTTAGCAAGTCGTTGATCAAAGCTTGCATCCGTTCGGCAGCATTTTGCATCCGTTTCAGGTAATCGCGCCCTTGCTCGGTTAACACCTCACTATACTTGACCTTAAGCCGATCGCCAAATGCCTGAATTTTGCGTAACGGTTCTTGCAGGTCGTGGGAGGCAACATAGGCAAATTCTTGCAGTTCTGCATTGGAGCGTGCAAGTTCTAATCGCTGGCGAGTTTCTCGTTCCAAGAGTTGGGCTTGAGCCAAAGCGAGGCCAATTTGCTCGGATAACTGTTGCAACAGTTCCGTTTCAAAACTCGTCCACGGTCTGGGACGGGTACAATGATGGGCAATCAGCAGACCCCAGAGTTGTCCGGAGAGCAAAATTGGCACGACTAACTTAGCCTTAACTCCCCAAGGTTCGAGAAATTCCAACAAGCAAGGCGTCATTTCTGCATAGGCTTGTTCTACATCCGCGATCGCACGAATCTGCCCCTGTCGATAAAGTTCCTGGTACTTTAAAGGAAAGACTTCTTCAGCAAAGGAGATGCCGAGAATTGCAGGCCATCCAGGCTGAACCGCCTCTGTTACCGTACACCCCGTACCATTAGGCCACACACGATAAATTAACACCCGATCAACCTGAAGAATTTTTTGCACCTCTGTGACAGTGGTTTGCAGGATGTCTTCAAGCTGTAAGGATTGCCGAATCTTCAGCGTAATTTCGGTAAACAGTTGCGATCGCCGATGCTGACGCTGTAACTCCTCTTCCGCCTGTTGACGTTCCGTGATGTCATGACCAATTGCCAAAAATCCGGTAATGTTGCCCTCTAAATCCCGAACAGCCGTGATGGAAACCAATACGGGAAAGCGCGAACCATCTTTACGGATGTAAGTCCATTCGCGCTCATCGATTTTCCCCAAGCGAGTTTTGGCGACAAAGGATTCAAATCCCGGTTCATGGGGAAATCCCAGTTCCTCAGTTAATTCTTGCGCCCGTTGCACCACTTCTGAATAATCGTGGATGACAAGAGGCGTAAGTTTACCCACCACTTCTTCTGCGGTATAACCCAACAAACGCTGAGCCGCCGCGTTAAAGGTGCGAATGATGCCATCGGGGGTAGTGGAAATAATCGCGTAATTGGCACTGTCTAATATCGCACGCTGAAACTGAGTCGTTTCGATCAGCGCCTTCTCGGCTCGCCTGCGTTCCGTGACATCGTTAGCTAAAACAAGTTGAGCTTGTCTGCCGACGAAAGTGAGCCTGTAGGCGGTAATTTCAACCTCAATCAACGAGCCATCTTTCTTGCGATGTCTCCAGACCCCTTTTTGGTTGAGTCCAGGAGTAACTTTAGCCATATCCGCTAAAGCCGGAATGTTGACGGCAGGGCCAATATCCGCGCTCGTCATGGCGAGAAACTCCTCTCGCGAGTACCCGTAGTGCTGAATTGCCGCTTCATTTACGGCTAAAATCGCTAAAGTTTCCAGGTCATTCACCCACATCGGGTGAGGATTGTTTTCAAATAGCAGCCGATAGCGTTCCTCGGAACTCCGTAGTGCTTCCTCTGCGTGTTTCCGCTCGTTGATATCCTCAAAATAAACCGATAATCCTTGCTTTCCAGGGTAGGCATGGACAGAGAACCAAGTTTTGAGGGGAGGATAAAAGGCTTCAAATTCAACGCTAACTTCTTCTATTACGGATCGGTGATACTCCTGATAAAACAGGGACGTGACAGCTTCCGGAAACTTATCCCAGATGCATTGTCCCAAAAGTTCTGAGCGCTTTCTTTGTAACAGACGTTCGGCTTGCTGATTGACATAGGTAAATCGCCACTCACGATCTAAAGCAAAAAAGGCATCGGTGATACTCTCTAGAATTTTTGTAATCTGGTTATGTGCTGCCTGCTCCCTGTACAAAAGTTGAAGCCGCTCTTGCTCAGCTTGCTTGAGTTGGGTAATGTCGCGGCCTACACAATAGATGAAACCGTCTTGAACATGGGGAAATGCCGTCCAAGCGAGCCACTTGTACGAACCATCTTTACAGCGATAGCGATTCTCCAAGTAGATGGTGGGCGCACCGGTCGCCAGCTTCTGCACTTCGGCAAGGGTTGCGGCTTTGTCGTCCGGATGAACAAAATTTAGGAACGGTTGGCTTTGAATTTCTTGACAACTGAATCCCAGCGTTTTTTCACAGGCTGGGTTTAAGTGTTTGAAATAGCCATCCAGACCGGCTATACAGAGTAAATCAAGAGATAGGTTGAAAAATCCTTGCAAAGCTGTCTGTAAGGCATTGCGTTCTTCTTGTGCTTGCTGATACTCCGTAATGTCACGAGTCAACTTTTGAAGTTGCTGGCTCTGTTGCTGAGTCTGCGCCAATTCGACTACGGTGCGTCTGAGTTCCAGTTGCGCCATCACTTGGCGGCTTAAACTTTGTAAGGCTCTTAACTGCTGGGGACTCAGTTCTCGTGGCACGTAGTCAATGACGCAAAGTGTACCCAGTGCATAGCCACTAGCCGTCATAAGAGGTGCGCCTGCATAAAACCGAATGTGAGGCTCAGCGGTGACTAAAGGGTTCGTGACAAATCGTTCGTCAGTCCAAGCATCTTGGACAACCAAGATTTCATTTCCTAGGATTGTATGGGCGCAAAAGGAATTGTCACGGCTTGTTTCCGGGATTGTCCAACCAATTTTTGATTTAACCCATTGACGATGATGATCAACCAGCGTAATCAGAGCAATTGGCGTTTCACAAATTTGCACGGCTAAACGGGTGAAATCATCGAATGCCTCTTCAGGAGCCGTGTCGAGAATGTTGTACTGACCAAGAACCTCAAGTCTTGCTATTTCATGAGCAGGCAGGGGGGCTTTCATTCGGTTGAAACATATTTCCTGAGTTGAGAAACTGTAATAGGTATGATTTTAAATGTCATATTTAAACCCTGGTACTCTTCAGTATATTTCAGCCCTCAGCAAGTCAACACGAGCAGGATGAAGTATACCAAGAGTGAGTGAAAAACAATTAAGAAATTTAGGATTAACCATGTCTGTTGTCTCTCCCACTCAACAACATACTCAAGATAGTTTTTCTATTACTTTTGCACCATTATCCGTGGCAGAAATCTATGCACTCGCCGATGATCCAGCCAATGGGGCAGTTGTAGTGATGAGTGGTACGGTTCGCAATCAAACCGATGGAAAGCCCGTCGTCGCCCTAGAATATCAGGCTTATGAACCGATGGCGGTGCGAGTGTTCGAGGTGATCGCAGATGATATCCGCAACAGGTGGACAGATGTCAATCGCGTGGTGATTCACCATCGCACGGGGCGGTTACAAATTGGCGAGATTAGTGTCATCGTTGCGGTAGGCTGTCCCCATCGCTCAGAAGCGTTTGCCGCTTGCAAGTATGCGATCGATACTTTGAAACACAACGCCCCCATCTGGAAAAAAGAACACTGGGCGGATGGTTCCACTAGCTGGGTGAGTATTGGGGCTTGCGAACAGGTTGAGACTCCATGCTAGTGTTCAGTACTTACTCCCTTGGGAAGTAGAACAATACCGATAGTTCAAGTGTTTTTGCATTTCCAAGTAGGGTAGGTCATGCCCACCCTACTGCAAGGAGACTCTTCGATTAACGAGGACGAAGCACTATGCCTGGGCTAGAAAAGGAATCAGCGACCAACGCTTGACCCTGAAGAGTGGTATTAGCCGGGACTGCTGGCTGTACTGAGGGATTGCCTGGATAACTGCGACCATTAAACCGGGTGCGGGTATACTGCGTGGTTGCGCCACCTCCGCTGACTAGGGTGACTAGGTCTTTCCAGCCTGCGGTTTTCTGAGGTGTTACTACAATCGGAGCGTTGACCACCGTATGCTCGGAGAGCAAGCGATAGCCCTGACGTGTTGGCGTGAAAATCAGGGTTGTGCAGCCGCCAGAGCCACATCCATAAGAGCCAACTAGATAAACCACTACTTCACGCTTACCATCGTCATTGAGGTCAGCCCGATTGTAGTAGTAGCGCACATACTGATCGGGACTGCTCGGACTGTAGCCCTGTAGCTCTCGCAGGATCGCTTGTTCTAGTTTTGCATCTTTGGCAGTCTCTGAGTTTCGGTACTGAATCTTGCCAATTTTGACACCGCGAACGACAGGAAGGGGTTCTGCTAAGCTTGCGATCGCTCCTAGCGTCAACTGCATTATTGCGGTGGTACCGAGTGTCAGTGCTGCTAACGTGAACTTTCTCATCTATCTAAATAATCCTTACCTCACAGGAGGCATTGCCCACTGTAATAAGACACAGTTTCCCAGGACAGTTTTTCGGACTGGAATACACTTTTTCCTTAAGGTTCTTCTGCACCTGAATCCTGCCGATCCAGTGCTGCGTAAAATGCGATCGCCTCTAGCACTGGCAGAACTCATCGCAAACCTGATCGTTAGCACCAGTGGGCACAGGACTAGCAGATACTCTTTAAGGCTTCCATTTTGCCGGTGAAATATACTCGCCTGTAATGGCATCTAAAACGGTAACTGCACCTTGCGTGGAAACATGAAACCAGTCAAGAGTTGTGATGTGATCGGGACGCTCTTCAAATAATTGAATGACATAATAAGGTTCAGCAGTTGTAGGGGAACGATCAACTCTCAACCTGGCGCGTGCCTTTCCATTCGATAAGCGATTAATCGTCTGAACTTTTTGTTGGACTTGCCGCAACCGCCAGACAGCATCAAGTGCGCTCTTTTCATTGATCTTACGTTGGGCTTGAGAAACCTTTTGAGAAGCAGGCGGCTGGATTTGGCTGGCATCCGCTTGAGTGTTGATTGATTTGCCAGTGATGGCAGTAACCACCATAATTGCAGCACTCGCGATCACAACAAAAGATGTTTGTAGTTGACTCATATCAATTATTAATGTTTTAGGATGCATGGAGTTGTACTGGTAAGGCACCCTACAATCAATAAAATTAGCTCGTCTTCTCAACCCTGAGAAACTTGCGTTCAGCGTTTCAAAACTTGAGCGATCGCCTCTTCTAATTCACCTTTACTCAAAAGGGTAATAATAAATACCTCTTGATAGGTTTTCCCAGACCGAGCAATAATCTTAAAGCCCCCGCGAATCGGCACCGATACTTTTAATTGCATCCGAGGGCAATGACTTTTAGCCCGTCCAATAACGGCAGGGGTAATCGTTTGAATTCCCGTGTATTTGGTGAGACGTTCGAGAACTGGTATCAAACCCGGAATGTGAGTTGAGTGATTCCAAACCAGCCTGCCGTTGTTGGTATTGCTCATTAAGTTATGCTGCTTCTATGGGAGCCATCGTTAACCCTGCACGGCTCAACTGTTGGTGGTAAAGTTCCGCCTGTTCTTGCGGGCCAACCCAAACAATGGCTTGGCCTTCAAAATGAACCTGATTGGTGAGTTCCCAGGCGCGATCGCTCGTCATTCCAGGAATATACTTCACCAAACAGTCGTGAACGTGCTGAAACGTGTTGAAATCATCGTCGAGCACAATCACCTTGTAATTGGGATAGTGCTGGCGAGTCACTTGACCCGATTTTTCAGGAGCTATAACTGGCGATGCAGATGTCGCGTAAGAAACCGCTAATTGTACCATAGTCATAGGGCAGTTACGAAAATCTTTCACCTTAAATTAAGCAACCTGCATTCTTTTCTAGTTTACCTACCTATGGTTGTTTCTCACCCTAAAAAGGGGATAAGAACTTCCAACGGCTAATCGGTTGGATAGCTTCAGGATGGGTAGTTCATTGAGTCGTGTCCAAAAACGTTGCTTATAGGCTTCGAGAGACTGGCTTGCGTCGCCTCATCTGCCGGAAACAGACTTTCAATCCGCAACTCCTGCAACGTAATATCATGAGGGGTGCCTAACGTGGCGATTGTTGAAAATAAGTTAAGGCTCAGTCCGTCTTTGACAAACTGTACTGTCAATAAGGGTAATTGCCAGGTGCGAGGTAGGGATTGCTGCCACAAGTGGGGGACATCTGGATAAGCTTCTAGCTCTTGGAAAAGAGCCATCGATTCGTCGCTATGTCCATCGACGAACGCTTCTCGATACACCCGTTGAATCAGATGGCTACTGATTTCTTCCCAATTCGCCACAAACCGCTTGAACCCTTGAGGATGAAACATCAGTCGCATCAAATTGATTTTGCCGTCGATGCAGAAGCGGCGTTGCAACTCGTCTGGATGAATTAACCAATTGGTTAGTCGTTGCGCTGACGTATTGCTCTGGAGCAAATTCCAGTAGCGATCCATCACTAATGCCGGATAGGGTTCTTGCTGGCGCAAGATAAACTCTATCGCTTTGCGGATGGGTTCAACTTCAGGCGCTGATAAATCGCTTTGGGAATAAATCGGCGCAAAGCCGGCTGCCGTCAGCATGATGTTTTGATCGCGCAGGGGAACATCTAGCACAGCCGCCAGTTGCAGCACCATATCCCGGCTGGGATTGGCTCTACCTGATTCTAAGAAACTGATATGCCGCTGAGAGACATTGCCAGCTAAAGCCAAATCGAGTTGACTCAAACCCCGTTGATTGCGCCAGTGTTTCAGCAAATTAGCAAAGGAGGCATCTCGGTTAGGAGACAATGGTGTTGAGGTTGAAGCGATGCCCATTTCACTGTCCTTATTACCTGGCAGGTAATTGTTTCTATTATCTCCTGGGGTCACAATCAAAGCAACAGGATCGATAGCGAACTTTTTAGGCTTCGCCACACCAAGTTCCTGTTGAAGTGTTGATCACAAAAGGAAGTGAACTGATGTCCAATGCAACTTATTTACAGCGGCAAATCCCTACAGGTCAAAAAAATCTATCAGTTAAATCCCTCTATCTGCTGCTGACGATTGTTGGTGCGATCGCACCTTGGAGCGTTCTGCTGACTTTCTTTCTCCAGAATGGTCTTGCTATCGATTTGTTTTTCCAGAATGCATTCGCTAATCATGTCGCTTCTGCCATAGCAATAGATTTGCTCATTTGTGCAGATGTCTTCTTCTGTTTCTCATTTATTGAACTGAAGCGATTAGGTTTGTCTCGTCGCTGGTTGTCTATTTATGTTGTCGTTACCTTTGGGATTGGTGTATCTTGTGCCTTGCCTTTATTTTTATATTGGCGGGAGCGAACGTTAGAAACCATGACCTTTAAGGAGGCGTAAAACTTAGCTAAAAACCCAACCTTGTGACATCCTCAATGCCTATCTGTCCTACTCCATGCCTGCCATAAATTAATAGAACTTTGGGTCATGGGTAATCGAGAATTGGTACACTGTGCTGGTTTTCTTATTACCCATTACCCATGCCCTATTACCCCAACAATTGATGTGTAGCAGGCTTAAACGATCAAGCTATCACTGCCATTTATCCCAAGTTTCATTGAAAATCGAAGTATCAGGAAACGCCGTAGGATTGCCAGTTTTTTCGATTCGCTTGCGTAACTCTTGTAGTTGCGGTTCTTGTCGTGGCAGTTGATCCACCAGTTCATAAGGGGCTATCCCCTTGTCTAAGGCAAACGCGGCTGTAATCCCTGCGGCTGCACCGGATGACCATTCAAAGGAATGTACTCGATAAGCGGCGGCGGCAATGTGACTGGTGGCAATGCTTTTCCCAGCGACTAACATGTTGTTGATTTTTTGAGGAATCATCGCCCGCAGGGGAATTTGGAACGGGTATGCTTGACCGGCTCCCTGCCTTTCCCCCTCACGCTCTTTGTTCCCAGGGGCTTCCGGGGGACTCATCACCATACAGGGATGGAAATCGATCGCATAATGCCCAATCCCCACAGAATCGGGATAAATCGTGGATCGAGTGCGTCTTTTAACCTCTTCCGGCGACTTTTTGTCCCCAAGTACAGAGATAGTTTCGAGTCCAGCCAGAGCTGCCCGCAAGTTGCGATACATGTCCGGCGGGAGCGTCTTGCGGTAATACTCATCCTTGTAGTCGCGGCGGGAGATATCGATTTCCCAAACACTAAAACCATTGGGATAGCCAAAAGCAGGGCGTCCAATTAGTCGCCGTCCTTCCCGCATGTAGGGATACTTGGATAAGCCATGTACCGTTCCCATGGGGGACTCTAAGCCAGAGAGGAACTTGTGGTTGGGTTGTGGCTGCTTCACACCCGCACCGAGTTGAGAGTCCGTATTTCCCGCCACCAGCCAGTGGAAATAGCCTTGGGAAATTTCCTCCCCCTTGCGTAACGCATCGGTTCGCAAGCCACCCATCCAGCCTCCGGGTTGCAACTGTCCCGCCGCTTGCAACTGATCGCGAGTGTAAACCAAGTTATCTTGTGAGGTGCCTGGACGGTAGTCGTTACCCCACGTCCAGTTTTGCATGGAAATATCGCCGGGAGTGGGAGCGGTGTACGTGATGCCACCAAACTTTTTGGTTTCACCCTTTTGGGGACTCCAAATGCGCCGATAGGTGTACACCAACCCAAAGTCTGCCAATCGCTTGAGCTCATAGCTGTAGTAAGGTTCGTACTGAGGATAGAACGAGGGCATCTGATGGGTTTGAGGCTCCTTGGTGGCTTGCATGGCAAAGGTATAGGTAAAACCTTGGGTGCAATAGGCATCACCCGTCGCGCTAGAGGAGGATGGTTCTACGTAGGAGCGAGGATCGATACCCAGGCGGTGGGGAACGTCCGCCAAACCAATCAGTTCCCCCGTTTCAGTGGCATCGATCACGTACCAAGTCAGTGCTGGGCCTTTCAGTGCGCGTTTGGGGACGAAGCGGATAATGTTTTTATCAAAGCGGGAGGAATTGTTGTAGCTGTACGCATCTTCAATGGTTTGAGAGAGGGGGAGGGTGTTGAGGGGAGGGGCACCTTTCGTGGGTTTATGCTGAATCGCGATCGCACTATTAATCCGATCTCCATTAATATCCAGTTCCTTCACCACCGTGGACGGGTACCACTTGAGCGTGCCTTTGCCGCGTTTGGCGGCATCTCTTAAAATGCCCTCTAGAATTTTGTCCGCATCGCGAGGAAGAAAGCAGGATTCACTCACCCAGCAGTCTCCAGGATTGAGTTTGCCATAGTAGCGTTTGATGTGCTCCCGCAGTTCCAGGTAGCCGCGAGAATAGAAAAGGCGCGATCGCTGGGTGGGGCGTTCGTCGAGTGCAGAGGTTCCTTGAGCAGAAATTTGTCCGCCAACCCAGTCGGTAATCTCTGTTAAGCACACCGTTCGCCCTGCCATTAAGCCTTCATAGGCACTAGCAGCACCAGCCAGCCCACCCCCAACGACTAAAATGTCACAGGCTTCTTCTTTATCCGCAGTTCTTGGTGGGGCAGAAAAGGCTGGTGGGGTGAGGGAGGTGAGGGAGATGAGGGTAAGAGTCAGTGTTATTCGCTTTCGCTTCATTTTTTGCAGAAATTCAGGTCGTATCAGATGCTAGATTATGTTAGCTCTGTGACGTTACCATCTTCCAACAAGTTCATTTTCCGCTAAATCTCCTCTTAATACCGTAAGCGGGTATCGATTAACAACAACTACACACTGATTCTTCCCTTACATTTTCTATCCTGTTTCTTTCTGGGATTGTCTCAAGAAAGCAGTTTCATTTCAATGGAGTCATTGCCTCTCCACTCGCTGAAAGTGTAACCAACAACACCAACATGAACCTATAGCCAAACATATCTAAAGGGAGAGGTCGTTAATCCAGGGATGGAAGCACATGGAAGGAAGATAAATAATTTTAGGAAGGCCAATCATGATGAAAAAAGTTATAGCAACCACGGCTTTGATGGCATTTGGAGTTGTTGCCGCTTTGGGTAATTCGGCTTTAGCTCAGTCAAACCGACCCACTACTGAGCCAAACCCCACAAACCGACCCGCTAATCGCTCCAACTCCAATCAATTAAGTAGCTTTGACACACAATTTATGGCCCAAGCTGCTCAAAGTAACATGGCGGAAATAGCACTGAGTCAACTAGCATTGCGACGGGCTACTAGTAATGAGGTGAAACAGTACGCACAGCGCATGATTCAGGATCATTCGCAGGCAAACGCTCGCCTTGCCCAATTGGCACGGCAGAAGCGTGTCACGCTGCCCACACAGTTGGATGCCAAACATCAAGCCATTAGAGCGCAACTTGAACAGCTATCTGGTGAGCGTTTCGATCAAGAGTACATGATGGCGATGGAGAACGATCATGCCGAGGCAACAGCGTTGTTCCAAAACGGCGCTCGACAGGCTCAGGATCGCGATGTGAAAGCTTTTGCTAGCACTACACTGCCTAAGGTTCAAGGTCATTTGCAAATGGTTCGCACCATGACAGGCAACAGTTCACCACAAAATCAAAATTCTGGGCAGCGGTAAGATAACTCAATGGAAAAAGCGCAGGGTGATCGGAAGTTTGAGTGGCAGTAATCACCCAATCAGGTGAGTTTCATCACCCTATCTAGTACCGCTAACAGGTGAAGTGGCCTGAGTTTTTTGCCGATTAACTTGATTACAAAACAAGTTAATCATGCAAATGAATAAACTCTTTTGTGCCACTCTCCTTGTTCGATAATTTACCTTGCGATTTCCTCAACACCTACACCAAGCGAAAAATAAACGGGTAACGGTAGGGTTTATTGGGATAGTTGACGACTTTTACAATGGCAATAATGGGCATGACAAAGCTGATAATGCCTAACAAAATCAGCAATGGAAACCCAATAACCACGACGACTAATAAGGCAGATATGAAGAAATAGATATAAAGATTGATGTGAAAATTGAGGGATTCTTTGGCATTTTGTTTGACAATTGGGTCTTCATTGGTTAATAAAATGGCAATGGGTATGCCAATCGACACAAGAGTAGAGCTAAAAAAGACGGCTCCATGACAGATTGCCGATAAAACCTTGCGCTGCTCCTCCAAGTTGTTCATACTGCTACCCTCAGAGTCTGTTGAGTTTTTGGGCGATACTCCGATGGTAGATGATCGAAACTTAGTGTTGCCATCAATCTTCAGAACGATCGCACCTAAATCGCACGGCTATTCTTGGTGTTTGAATCTCTCAGAAAATAACCCTGCAACGCCTGCTAACCCCAACAAAATTTTAGTTAACCAATCTCCCCAACGGACATAGGGTGTTTCCGTCTGCCGTCGATAAATGGTTTCTGCATGAGTTTCATAGGTATTAATCCCAGACATCCAGAGGGTTCTACCGTGAGGGTCTACAATGGCGGAATAGCCAGTGTTTGTGGCACGCACAGCCCACCTGTCCGTTTCGATCGCTCGCATTACATCCTGAGCATGGTGCTGAGCTGGCATCTCTGAGCTGTAATGGGCATCATTGGAAGAACTGAGAATAAACTGACCCCCAGCTGCCGCTTGACGCCGGAAATGTTCAGCAAAGGCTGACTCGTAACAAATTCCTGCGATCGCACGACCAAACGGCGTCTCAAATAGTTGGGTTGGTGAACCCGCTACGAGGTGAGCATCCAGAGGAGAAAGGCGATCAATCAAACCGCCTAAAACTGACTCAAAGGGAATATATTCCCCCAACGGCACTAACTTAGCTTTGTCATAGCGGCTGAACGTTTCGCCGTTACCCATAATCGTAAACAGACTATTCGTGTAGCTACGTCCCCGCTCACCAAAGGCTCCCACCCAAGCCACAACCCCCTGCTCCAAAATAGCTGCGTAGAAGTCCTGACGTTTCAAGTCACTCAAAAAAAAAGGTAAAGCCCCTTCTGGTGTTAACACCGCATCAACGCCCTGATTGGCTAATTTCAGATAGCCATTAGTGTATCTTTCCAGAGCGCGACGCTTACCTTCTGTGTACAGTTTAATGTCGTTGCCGATATTACCTTGAACAATACCAACGTTTAAAGCCACTTCTTGGGGTTGAATTAAGGGGCGACTTTCCAGTCCAAAACCAATCAGGTGCAGAGCAATCAAGAGTCCCGCTGCCATGCCGAGAAGGGTTGCAGGTTGCAGCTTAAAACGCTCAACAGGAGACGCTACCGCCTCTGGCTGCACTAACAACCTTCTACCATTCAACTCTTTGGTGTCCTTTCTGTGTTGATAGCTAATCCACGCTTCGGCAACTAAACCATTCACCGCCACAATTGCCGCCGTCACGGTCGCAGGGCCAGATAACTGACCCAGGTGTAAAATTACTAAGTTATGAGGACTCTGAGTATAAGACAAGGAAGTCCACCATAACGACCCAGCACTCCAAATCGACTCCAAGCCACACCAGAGGGCTGTGCCCATCAGAACGCGAACCAAGGCTGAAATTCTCAGCTTTTGATGAATCCAAAATAACAAGGCTGCCCAAATCGCGACTAAGGTAGCGCCCCAGAGGGTAAGGAACGTCCAGCAGAAAATGGCGATCGCTAAACTAGCTAGCCACGGTACTCCCATCCAAGTCATCGGGTGAATGCCGGTAATCCAAAACCCTGCTAAGCCGTGATAGCCAATCCCCCATACTAAACCCGACAAAGCACCTTGACGAATACTCTGAGCCTTGGCAAGCCAAAACCATAGGGGCACCAGCGCTATCCACGCTAAAAACCAAGCCTCTACGGGGGCTGGCGTCACTCCCATTAAGATACCACCCAGTAAGGGCACCAGGAAACGAGAGGCTGAAGAGAATTGCTTTGAAGGTTTCATTGCAAATCAATGTCAAGGTTTGTGGCTTGACACAATAGAGACACAAAATACAAGGCGCTAACTTGCAAAGGCAGGGGGGGTGACTGCCTATTGTTGTAGGGGCAGGATAATATTGTGCCCCTACCTTCCAACGAAATCGAGCTACCTTACAACGTCTCCTCCAGCGCTTCCACTTCCTCTTCCTCACCGGAGAGAGGAACTAAGGCAACCGCTGCGATCGCATCATCGTCATCCAGTCGTTGCACTCTCACCCCTGTTGCCATCCGGGACTGGGGCGAAATCGCATTAATCGCCTGACGAATGATAATCCCTCGACTCGTGATGATCATCAACTCATCCCCTTCATTAACCACCCGTAACGCGGCTAATTTGTCTTTGGGCAAACGGAACTTCGTCGCCAGGATTCCCATCCCTGCCCGATTCTGCAACCGGAACTGAGAGACAGGCACCCGCTTGCCATAACCCCCCATCGTGACCACAAGTACCCAAGGGCCTTGACCTGCGGTTACGACCAACTCCTGATCTTCGGAAACAGCTTCGTTGACACTCTCGTTCACCTCATTGAGGTCTTCGACTTCTTCTTCAACGCCGACATCAATCGCGCTTGCCATCTGGGCGACAACCTGACCGGGGATAATATCCATGCTGATCAACTCATCTTGAGCGCGCAGCTTCATGGCCTTAACACCCCTGGTAGCACGACCGAGGGGGCGTAGTTGCTCGTTATCCGTCTTGAAGTGAATCGCCATCCCCTGACGCGACCCAATGATGATGCTGTCGGTTTGGGTGGCGCGTTGTACCCACCGCAACTGGTCGCCTTCTTCCAGGGAAATGGCAATCAATCCATTCGCTCGGATATTACTGAAGGCATCCAAGGCTGTTTTCTTGATGTAACCTTTGCGGGTCAACATCACCAGATACTCATGGTCGGTGAACTCAGACACCGGCACAATGGAGGTAATTTTTTCCTCGCGGGGAATCGGCAGCAACTGCACAATGGGAACACCTCGTGCCGTGCGCGAAGCCGCTGGGATGTGGTATGCCTTGAGGCAGTAAGTAACGCCGCGCTCACTAAAGAACAGAATGCTGTCGTGGTCGCAACAAGTCAGGAAATGCTCAACCCCGTCATCCTCTTTCATCCGGGTGCCTGCCTTGCCGCGAGTGGCTCTGGCTTGAGCGCTAAATTCGTTAACGGCCATCCGCTTGATGTAACCTTGCTCTGTGAGCAGAATCACCGCTTTCTCATTGGCAATGAGGTCGGTGTCATCAATCTCACCTTCCATCGGTTGAATGATGGTACGGCGTGGCGTGGCATGGGTCGCTTTGAGCTGAGTAACTTCTGCTTCAATAATTTCCAGGATGCGACTTCTGCGGGCGAGGATATCTTCTAAGTCGGCAATTCTGGCTTGTAATTCTTCGTGTTCTGCTTGAATCTTCTCAGCTTCTAGAGCGGTTAGGCGTCGTAGTTGCATTTGCAAAATTGCGTCGGCCTGGGCTTCTGAAAGTCCGTAGACTTGCATTAACTCGGCTTTGGCGGTGGGAGCATCAGCGGCATGGCGGATGAGTTGAATAATCCGATCAAGATTGCCCAGAGCAATCAATAACCCTTGGAGGATGTGGTCTCGTTCTTGGGCTTTTCGCAGTTCGTATTGAGTCCGCCTGGTAATCGTCTCAATCCGGAAATCTAAGTAGACGCTCAAGAACTTCTTGAGGCTTAATAGCTGGGGTTCATTGTTCACCAACGCCAGCATATTTGCCCCAAAGTTCATCTGTATGGGCGTCTGTTTGTAGAGGTTGTTGAGAACGACACGAGGATAAGAATCGCGCTTGAGTTCAATTACGATCCGCATCCCGTCGCGATCGCTTTCATCCCGAATATCGGAAATGCCCTCAATTCGCTTGTCGTTGACCATTTCCGCAATCTTCTCGATCAGCGCTGCTTTATTGGTTTGGTAAGGCAGCTCTGTGATAATGATGGCTTCTCGGTCTGGACGCCCGCGATGTTCAATGGTTTCAATCTGGGCGACGCCCCGCATCGTAATGGAACCGCGACCGGTGGTAAAGGCTTCTTTGATCCCGGAGGTTCCCAGAATCTGACCTCCTGTGGGAAAGTCAGGGCCAGGGATATACCGCATTAACTCCAGATCCGTCAGGTCGGGATTATGAATTAATGCCACCACGCCATCAATCAATTCTCCCAGGTTGTGGGGAGGAATATTGGTTGCCATCCCCACTGCAATTCCACTGGAACCATTGAGCAGTAACTGCGGGATACGGGCGGGTAAGACGGTGGGTTCTTGCTGGGAACCGTCAAAGTTATCGATGAAGTCTACGGTTTCTGACTCAATATCCCGCAGCATGGCGTCTGTGGATATGGGGCGCAAGCGACACTCGGTGTAACGCATTGCGGCTGGTGGGTCGTTGTCCACCGAGCCAAAGTTGCCGTGCCCATTGATAAGGGGCGATCGCATGGAGAAATCCTGAGCCATCCGCACTAAGGCGTCATAAACGGCTGTATCTCCATGAGGGTGATACTTACCCAACACTTCTCCCACGACACGGGCGCATTTCCGAAAAGGGCGGTCTGGTGTAAGACCCAGCTCATGCATGGCATAGAGAATCCGCCGATGTACTGGCTTGAGTCCATCCCTAGCATCCGGCAGCGCCCGACCTACAATCACGCTCATCGCGTATTCTAGGTAAGACTGTTGCATCTCGTTCCGCAGATTTGTCGGGACAATTCGCTCCTGGGAGGTACTCATAGAACGAAAAACTCCATTAAAATTAAAGAAAATGGCAGCAAAATAGAGAAAAGCTGCAAAAAATGCCACTTTTCCAGCATAGAGTTGCCAAATATTGTTACTTTCTTTTAAAATTTTAACACAATTCGGGACTCTCAGTCGGTGCCGCTGGGAGTCATGAGCCATGCAACGACGACTGCTTAAAAAATAAAACCAGCGTTACTTTCTGAGAACTTCGGCACTGTTTTGAGATATTTTTGGAGATTAGGAATTAAAGTAAGATTGCAGGGCACCAGCAAAGCGCGAACGCATTAATTTCGCTCCGGAGAAAACAACCAAAATGGAAACAGCCATTGCATTGATCGCCTTTTTTATTATCACGACCCTTGTGATGCCAAATCTTCTGTCCAAGGAAATTATCCTGGGATTGGTTGTATTGGGCATCATCGCTATTGCACAGCCTACGCTCTTGAATCGGGAACAAGTGATTGCGTTAGTTGCGTTTGGCATTTTGTTTAGTCTGATTATTCCCGAACTCATGAAAGGGAAGTAACGTTACCTGGATTGGCATAGGTGTCCTCGTGTAGCAGTGTTTAACGTTAACAACACAGTGATGACGAGAATGCCTAATCACCTTGTTTTTGTCCCCACAGGCGCATCGGAGCGGATAGAGACCGTTTTCAGAAGGGAATTATATCCTGTGGCCTCTTCCCAAACATCCTTGTTGGCTAGGCGGATCGCATATTCCTTTCGGGGATAGAGTTGGGGTTCGGGGTCTGGCAGGTTTAAAAGCACGGCGTAGTCACCGGAGGGCATGGAGTCCGGAAGGTCGGTGTTGGTCGTGATTTCGACAGCTTGACCGCCCAGCCATAACCTAGGGTCTTGGTTTACTTTCAGGTAATATTTTTTCTTGGTTCGCGTGTGGCGCAAAACGATTTCGATCCGGCGTGGGTTATACAACTTGCCCCAGCCCTCATTGACCAATTGAATTTTGAGCCTAAACGCGCTTCCGGGTCTGGCAGCGTCTTGAATTTCGGAGCGGATGAGGCGGAACCGATAACCCAAGCGGCGGCTGATTTCCTCATGGCACCCCTCCCGTTTCCAGCGCTCCAAAACCTTCAGGTGGAATTTGAGGTTCAGGGCATCCCAGCGCAGGCGCTGTAAATCTTTCAAGGCGGTTGGACAACCCGAAAAGAGGCTGGGGTTGCAGGTTTCCCCCTCTTGAACCACATAGCGGTTATCTTGCTCCAAGTACCTTTTTTCAGCTTCCTCCGCACCCTTAGGATAGGTTCCCCAATCGTCTGCGGCTGCCAAAAAACAGTCGTTGTGGTGACCGGTGCGGCTTCGGGGGCTGCTATTATAGGCTTCCTCAGGGGTGATGGGGTTGGAGTTGTTATAGATTGCCTTTTTATCCTTGGGATAGCGGAGGGCGACCATCCTCTGAGGAGGTAGGGAGGCCAAAAGTTTTTCTAGGACTTTCTTTTTTGCCTCTGTATGGGTGTGCAGTCCGTGGGAAGAACTGTGCCACTCGCCCCAATAACCGATAAAGCCGGCCTCCACTAAGGCAATCACGTCATAGTTGGCTAAGAGGATGGGTTTGACTTGGTCGATATGCGACGATATGCGGTCTAAGGGCGCATCGGGGCCGTCCCCCCAGTTGTAAGCGAAACGGATAATAGTTTTGAGTCCTGCCTTACGCATGTTCTTCATATCCCTGGTCATGTTGTCCAGATAAGATTTCGGCAGGGGCTGGTTCCGGTATTTGTCGATGCGGTAATAGCGACGCACTACAGTGATACCCCTACGGCGTATGCGACGCAGGGCGTTAAGGCTGAGGCTGTGATCATATTGGTCATACCAACCTCTTTCGGGGTTAGCAAAATTCTCCTGGCTACCTTCGTAAGTTACGGGAGTGGCTGACAATTCTTGGCTGGTGCAGGGAAGTTGGGTAAAAAGCACAAGAGCAACCATACTGATGGGTTGCATAAACTTGAACACGCGCTTAGTTCTCCGCTTTTAACGTTGGTGTAAAAAACAGTACACTCCAGTCATGAGGTTGTCCATAGAAAAGCGGTTTGTTTCACCAACTGTTGTTAGAAGAAGTCTGCCTCAATTACCTTACATAGCAGACGTGCTTAAAAAGGTTTTCACTCAGCAATGGCTTCTGAAGGCGATTTGAGTTGTGAGGTGATCAGGGGCACTTTAGGCGCGAGAAAAAACCCGACTAAACTGGCAAAAAGGATGGGGGTGAAAGGGGCAAAATTAGTGAGTTTGGAGAGGAGTAAGGTTGTACTAATCGGTGTGCGCGTCACGGAGGCATTCAGCGCTGCCATTGTGCAGATCATCGCCAAAGCCGGATTAATTCCTGGTATCAAAGCCGCTATCGCCTTACCCAGACAGGCACCCGTGAAAAAGATGGGGATGATAAACCCGCCTCGCCAGCCGCCTGTGACGGTAAGGCTGATCGTCACCATTTTGGCAAATGCTAAACCCAACAGAAAGAGAACCGGAAATGAACCATCGAGAACCGCTTCTAACTCGTGGTGGCCAAAATAACGGGTGAGAGGTAAAACAGCCGCAAAACCCCCCAATCCCAAGCCTGCAACAGTGGTTCGCACATAAATGGGGCCGGGAATCTTGGCAAATAGGCGATCGCATCCTCGAAAAATAGCCATGAAAATCCATCCAGCTATGGCTCCAATAATGCCGAACACAATAGCCAGAGCAAAATCATCGATGTTATTGAGGGTGTAATGAGGGAAATGCCAGGTGGGTGCAATTCCAAGTTTGGTAATGGCGGCAAAAACTAAATAACTGGCGCAGCTAGAGACAATCGCCGGAAGTAAGGCTTCGTAATACTCCACAACGTGCTGGTGATGGAGAATCTCTAAGGCAAACATGGCACCGCCAAGGGGTGCGCCAAACAGAGCAGTGAAACCTCCTGCCATTGCGGCTAGACTCATAGATCGAAGGTCTTCACCGTTGAGATTGAGGCGATCGGCAAACCAAGTGCCAAAAGAGCCAGTGACTTGTACTAAGGGTGCTTCTGGGCCAGCACTGCCGCCGGCGGATATGCTGACTAAAGAGGCGAGGAGCATGGACGGATTTTTGCGAGCATCCAAGCGTCCGCCGCGAAAGTGGATATTATCGACAATTACCGCAATTTCACCCGGATTTCCCAGAAAATAAATCACAAGGCCAATCACCAATCCCGCCAACGGCATCACAATTAACAGGTTTGGGCCTGTAAACTGTTCCAGAGCGTGAGTGATGAGTTCCAATATATACCAGTACAGCCCAGCGAAAAGACCGCAAGCTGTACCAACAACGGCCCAGCGGATCACCCAGCGTGACAGCATAATCGGATTACGCTTGACGAGGCCAAAAAGTTGAGGGAATGTCCAACGGTGAGAAGGTTCAGTGGGCTGAGGCTTTTGAGGTAGCACTGGTTGTTCCCTGATTGTAATAAAGTGAAGCCAAAGATACAGAATGTTTCTTTTCTTAATGCTAGAAGTTTAACCTCAAAAAGCTAGCGATGAGTTTGGCTGGAAGGTTGTTATTGCCTCAAGTAGGGGGCTGGGTTTTGTCGGTGTAGTGCTGCCGCCTTGCCGGATAAAAGGCTAGAACACTGATTCGACTCAATCTCACGTTAGTTGGGCGCTTGTAAGCGCAGCACCAGAAAAACGGGATTTTTCCAACTGGCTCGGCAAAATATAAAAAAGAAGTGGAGCATCAATCAATGAACGACAAAACAACAAGACGCACATTTTTAACAACAAGCCTTGCCGTTGCAGGTGGCATCATCGGATGTGCCACGCTTAAACAAGACCTCACATCCACAGCAAAAGATCAGCCACCTGTAACAACAAACTTGCTATCGACTGGGACAACCATGCAAGAACGAGAGTTAGGCAAGACGGGTGTCAGAGTTCCCATCTTCGGTTTGGGGGGTGCAGGACAAACACCACTATCCTGGGAGAACCGTGAAGGAGATGCTGTAGCGATTATCGAACGTGCTTTAGAATTGGGGATTCGCTACTTTGATACAGCGGCTGAATATGGGCCGAGTGAAGATAATTTAGGTAAAGTACTACCACCGCACCGAGATCAGATATTTTTAGCCAGTAAGACATCGAAACGCGATCGCGATGGAGCTTGGAGGGAATTGGAGCGATCGTTAAAACGGCTTAATACCGATCACCTCGATCTTTGGCAACTACACCACGTTTCATTCGACCAAGAATTGGACACAATCTTCAGTAAAAACGGCGCAATTCAAGCGGTAGAAGAAGCTAAAGCCCAGAAACTGATTCGCTTCGCTGGCATTACTGGACACCACGAGCCAAATATCATCATTGAAGGGTTGCGTCGATATGCATTCAACACCACACTCATCCCCATTAATGCCGTAGAAATACACCATCCCCGCTCCTTTATTCCTAGCGTACTGTCAGTCGCACGCGAGAAAGGAGTAGGTGTGATTGCCATGAAAGTCCCAGCCTATGGGCATTTGTTTAAACCAGGCGTTTTGGATGGAATGCACCAAGCTATGGGATATACTCTGTCTCAGCCTGGAGTGCATTGTTGTGTGATTGCGGCTGAAACCGTTGCCCAGCTAGAGTCGAATGTGGAAGTAGCACGAGCTTTCAAGCCACTCAATGAGGCAACCCTAGCACAGATTGAGCAACGCACTGTTGCTAGCTGGCAAGACAACACCTTCTACCGCGCTTGGACTTAGCATAGGTTAAAGCTTATAAAGTTGAACATTGAAAGTTTGGATATTAGGAGCAAGCTCCCTGTTAGGAAGGGTTGAAAGTAGAACGTTGAACGTTGAAAATTTGGAAGATAATTCTATTTCCTGATAGTCAGACTACAGATTCCACTCTTGCTGTCCCTTACTCAGGGGGGATGGTGGTTCCCATAAATAGGGCTATTGTTCTTCATGTGTTTTACTTTTTTGTCCGGGAGAGCTAAATGAGACACAACTTTCTCAAACTTAGCCTTGCACTACCAATCCTCACGGTCGCAGGACTGTTCGCGGCTCGACCCGCAACGGCGGTATCTTTTTATACCATCACCAATCTCGGCTCAACTGATTACGACAGCTTCAACTACCTCGGCGAGTTAGCTGCTGCTGGAAAAACCTACAACGCTACAACTTATGTAGCCGGGAGTAATGTCTTTTTGAATGACGATACTGTAATAGACCTTAGCACTTTTGCTCCAAGCTATAGTCCTGATGGTACTACAGCCGTTGCTATTAACAACCTTAACCAAGTGACCGGAAATACAGGTTTTGCTGAATCCTTTTTCTGGAGCGAGGAAACAGGCTTTACTTTGATTAACGCACCAGGCCCTGGAGGTTATATTTCGGCATCGGACATCAACAATCTCGGTCAAGTGGTAGGGACTGCGGGAGCGCCATCTGCTGGCACTGAGGGTTATGTTTGGAGGCTCAATGGTCCAGACTTCAACATTGGACTTTTACCGGATATTGACCCTGGCTTAGGCGGTACTTCTGCTATAGGAATTAACGACAACAGTCAGGTCGTGGGTGTTTTTGGTAGCAGTAGTTTGGATAACTACTATCGAGCGATTCTCTACGAGGAAGGCACGTTATACAACCTCAATAATCTAATTCCTGCTAACTCTGGCTGGACTCTAGAAAGGGCATTTGACATCAATAATCAGGGACAAATCGTAGGTACTGGTGTTGTCAATGGTCAAGAGCAAGACTTCCTACTAACTCCTACCAATGGAACTGACCCCCAACCGGTACCTGAACCTTCTACAACTTTAGCTACCTTAGCGTTGGGTACTTTCGGTGCTTTAAAGATTCTCAAACACAAACGGAAACAGCCGCATTTGTAGCCTTTTTTAGGTTGCATTGGAACGGGAGCATCCAGTTACAGTAAATTTGTAGAGCAGGCAAGATGCCTGCTTTGGTTAAATAAGGGAGCAAGACGTAGCTGATTAGCTTATCAGTTATAGATTGTGATTAAAAAGCCGAGGGAGGGAATCGAACCCCCAGCCTACGTAAACGAGACGCAGGTGCCACCTTGGCAAAAAATGAGCCTTGCACAGTTCCTACGATTAAAATTAATGAGGACGCGCGGCAAGCACTTCAATTTTCTTGTTAGCCTCGGCAAGAAAAGGTGGCTTTAATTGCAGTTTTAACCAAGCAATAAGCCGATGAATCAAAATTAGAGCATGAAGACGTAGGACAGGCGGTCAGCGCAAGGACGTTTTTAGGTGTTGATTTGGAATCATCTATTAACGTTGTGCCTGACACAGTTCCTAATGATTTGTATGAGCAGCTTTTAGGAAAAGGCATGAATAGATTAGTTCAGGACAGGTGGTCAGCGTGCAGACGTTCTTTAGTACCTGCTTGGAACCGGCTAGTTTACGTCGATTACCTGAATCAGTTCCTGATATACTACATCATATTACATGACTACTTAATCCGTCAAGCTGTTTGATAAAGATACCCAGGCTTGGCAAACAGCGAAGCATACAGCAGACGCCCTTCCTCTTCCACAAACTGACCTGCAAAATTCTTGCCCTTTACTGTTTGCAAACGAAGGCTCATGAACCGTTCTTCTTCCTTAATTCTAAACTTCTGTTTCGGTGTCTGTGCTAACCAATTGCGGACTTGTTCTTGGCGTTCAATGCGACTTTGATTGAGCTGTTCTCTCAATTCCTGGAGATTGCCAGCAGAGAAAGGAACCAAAGGCTTTTTCACCTCTATATCTTTCTCTGCATACATTGCCGCTACACCGTAGCAGAAGCAAACCAAAGGCATCCACAACTCTTGGAAGTAAGCTGCACTGGGGGCAATTTCTATCCCAGCTAACTTATCTTGAATGAAAAACATGGCACCCGTTTGCTGGGGCAATAATTCCAATCGGCTTTGATATTGGGTTAAAAATGCCCGTTTCCGACTGAGAATTTGCTCCAAATGACCTCGATTGGGTAAACCAAACTGCTCATTGAGGCGGGTAATCCCATTCCAAAGTTTGCTGTAATCTTCCTTACCCCGAAGTTCGAGCGCCTCTTCCCGCAGTTGCAAGGGTAGGATGAAGAACCACTGTTCGCGCCCTTCCAGGTAGCCGCCTTGAGAGGCTTGCACGCAGCAGGCATCTTCAAACATCAGTTTTTGACCACCGGCGATAAACGCAGAACGGCACAGAGCATGGTTTTGCGCTCGGTCTTGAATATAACCCATGTGCAGGGGAACGATCGCAACTCCGGTTTCAGATGGGTTGGAAAGTTCCATATTCCCATAGCCGCGCACTTGAGTTAGCTTCAATCCAGAGAGAGGGCTAACGAATCGACTATCGATATCGGCACCGAACATAGGCAACACCGTCAGTGTTCCCGACTGCTGCGGCATTCCAAAACGATAAGTGGACAAGTCAAATTGAGTGGGAATTAATTGATGGTAGTCCAAGGTGCTACCTCCTTTTCGACCTTGTAGAGTTTTTCGAGTAGAAACTCCCGCAGGCACTCTGACGCACCTTTACCGTCAGCCATCAAGAACAACGACAGCACTATGTCTTCAAAGTCATCTTGATGCCAGAATTCCAGTTGCGGCAGGTTCTCGGCAGGACGCCGTAAGCTTAAGTCATCGGAGGGCGTAAACTTGCTATGGCACAAAACAACAGGCGTCTGCACACCAGCATTCGGCAAAGAGGCCACAACACGTTCCAAGTCTCCGGGATAGACATTCTCATACCCATCCGTAACAATTGCCACTACATCCGGTTCACCTTCCAGCGCATCCAGGAGAGCCGTTGCTAAATCCGTGCTACCTTCCGGTAGTGGCAGATATCCAGAACCCCCCACCGTATGAACTTGCAAATTAGTACAGCGTTTTTCGAGTACCCGTTGCAAGGCGATGGATTGAGCCAGAGCACAATATTCGCGTTCGCCATAGCTACGAGTCGAGGCAGAAGTATCCAGAACTAGCGCCACTTTCCCCGCAAATTGAGGCAATTCCCGCGCCGCTTCCTCAACGTAGCCCTCTACAGCCTGTTCCAACTGTGCCGAGCTACCACCCCGGTAGAGGTGAACCAGCGTTGCGGCAATATCACCGCGATTGGTTGCCGTAACCGTTTTGGGGCGTTCTTGGTGCTGCTCTATCTTCTCGATATACTGCTGATGAGCCTGCTGATACTGACCGTTACCCGTTTGGCGTGTCCCCTGCTTGTAAACAAAGGGCAGGACGAGGTTTACCCACTGAGCATCGCGGACAAACCGCAGCAAGTTGCGACGCAGATAGGCTTCGTTAGCCGTTACCTCTTCACTGAGCATCTTGGCACAAGCTCGTGCCACATTCTTACCCAGTGCATGTTCCAGGCAATCCACCAAAGTCGGACGACGACGGCTTGCCATGTCTTCAAACTGGGGATGATTGAGAATGTACTTGAGGATGGCTTTTGTAGTATGTTTGTGATTCGACCGAACTCGTCGCAGCGCCAGAAACACCGTCAACACTTGGTCGGGGTGCAAAACTGCCAGCAACAAATCTGTAACACGCTCTAAAGTGCAACGGACTTCGTTCGACATCCCTTTGCGAGAGCGTTGCAGCAATTGAAACAACATCCGCACACGCTGCCAAGGTTGAATGGTTTCTGCTACAGCCAAAAGAGCATAAAGCTCTGGATTTTGGTCATAGTTCGACCGATGCAACGCTTCATCATTCCACTGAGGTGGTGCTGCATTTCGCCGCAGAATAAAGGGCTGATTTTCTGTACGCAAATGCTGAAGGAAATTTGCGAGGGTTGGTTGGCTAATATCCATTGGACGCCTCCTCTCTCCAAATTTGAGGCGCGGGAAGGTAATGATGAAAGAATGTTACCGCCGCTTGATTACTTTTATGTTACATAAATACTACAAAAGTGTCAAGAGGCTGTCAAAATTTAAGAACTTACGTATTGACCCTAGTTGGTTAAACTCAATCTATCAGTATCAAAGGCTGTGGTGGGCATCGCCCACCCTACCTGACCACTCAACATGAAGCTGCAAAGTATACAAAAATGTTCACCGAAGAGGCTCTCAAAGCAATTATTGCTGGTGGTGAAACTCTCACCGTCGAGTTCAAGAGTGATCGAGGACCTCTACAAGACACAGATCTATTAGAAGCTGTTGTTTGTCTCGCTAATACGAAAGGTGGAAAGCTGATCGTTGGTGTTGAAAATGACGGGCGTGTGACAGGTTTACATCCACGTCATTCGGATTCTGCTTCTCATCTTCTTGCTGCTCTTGTAACCAATCGCACGGTACCACCTCTGGCAGTAGAGGCGGAATTTGTTGATCTCTCAGAGGGACGTATTGCGATATTGGATGTACCAGCCGTTCCACAAATGGTATCGACCAGTGATGGACGAACTTTGATTCGTCACTTAGATACACATGGACACCCAAAATGCAGACCTCTCTACCCAACAGAAATAAATAGCTGGTACGCTGATCGTGGTCAACGTGACACAACAGCACGGCTTATGACGAATGCCAAGTGGGAAGATCTCGATCCTCTTGAGTTTATCCGTCTACGTCGTTTACTGAACGAATATCGAGGCGATGCATCTCTTCTAGATTTGTCAGACAAAGAGCTAGCGCGTGCTTTAGGCTTTGTGCAGAGACATGATGTAATACCAACGCTGGCTGGATTGCTTGTAGTAGGTCGAGAAGAGGCTTTACGTGAACAAGTTCCTACTCATGAAGTTGCATTTCAGGTGTTACGTGGGCAAGACGTTGCTATCAACGAGTTCTACCGTTGGCCGCTACTGCGGGTATTTGAACGGATAATGGAAGCTTTTAGCCTTCGCAATGAAGAGAGTGAACTGACAGTAGATTTATTTCGTGTAGGAATTCCTGCTTATGATCCGCGTGCTTTTCGTGAAGCCGTCAATAATGCTCTAACTCACCGCGATTACAACCGGATGGGAACCGTGCATGTTCAGACTCACGACAATGCAATCGTGATAAGGAATCCGGGTGGTTTGATGGAAGGTCTTCGATTAGATAACTTGTTAAATACTGGCCCTGTTCCAAGGAATCCACTACTCGCTGATATTTTTAAGCGTTTAGGGCTTGTAGAGCGTACTGGGCGAGGAATTGGGCTGATATATTCTGGGCAATTACGAACTGGGCGGTTACTTCCCGATTACTCAGGAACTACTAATCATAGCGTTGCTGTCCGTCTACCTGGCGGAGAATCTGATCTCGACTTCGTAAAAATCATATTGTTAGAGGAAAAACGGCTAAAGAGATCTTTCAGTCTTGATGAATTACTAATGCTCAGTCTTCTTAGACGAGAGCGAGAACTCAACCTAGCCGAAGCAGGGCGTTTAATACAAAAAGGTGAGGATGAGGCTCGTCGTGTGCTTGAAGAACTCACGGAAGATGGTTTGATAGAAAGATTGAAAACCTCACGCCAGCGAGAATACATGCTCAGTGCTTCTATGTATCGACACATGGGTAAGCCTGAAGCTTATATTCGTCGTAGAGGCTTTGAGCCATTACAGATGGAGCAGATGGTTTTGCAATATACTACTAAACACGGACGCATTACACGGTCTGAAGTAATGAATTTGTGTAAGATTAATAGGAATCAAGCATCTCATCTCCTCAGGAAACTTGTACATCAAGGTCTTCTTCAAAAGATGGGTACTAGTGGTACTGGTCGTGGTGTACATTATGTTCTTCCACAAGCTGCAATATCGGAAGAGGCTACGGTCAATATGTCTATTAATTCTCAACAAAGGCTTAGTTTAAACAATACTAATGATATCGATATATCCATATACTCTCAGGATGTTCTTTCCAAATCTGCAATGTCTGAAGACGCTAAGGAAGATACGTCTATTAATTCTCAAAAAAGACTTGATTCAAAGAACACTACTGATATAAATATACCCCTGTTCTTTCAACTAGAACTTGACTTAGAGAACACCATTGATGAGTAGGAGCGAAGTAAGCAGGGTAAGCAGGAACTGCTTTTTGGTGTCAACTTGCTTCAACGTTCGCTTGAGTGCACTCAGGATTGCAGGTAGCTATGCCGTTTCCATATTCGAGTGGATAGCGATGCTGTGCATTGAACTTTGAATAAACTCGTCTGCAATCTCGACAGATGCGATCGCACTAAGGAAGAACGAATCGAGGGAAAGGTGCGATCGCGTGAGAATGCTCTTCCTTGAATCTAAACTCTTATTAGCTACGTTAAACTCGGTTTAAAGCTCTCAACGTTTGCGGTTGAAATCTAGATGGCTACCACTACCCAACGTACACTGCAAGACTTCCTGAAACTACCCAATATTGAGGAATCGCCAGCTTGGGAGTTTGTGGATGGACAAGCCAATCAAAAACCCATGCCCACAAGTCACCATAGCATCTTGCAGAAACGCCTAACTGCTGCAATTGACCAAGCTGACTCAGCTTACGAAGCTTTTCCAGAACTGCGTTGTGTCTTGAGTAACAACTCTGTTGTTCCTGACATCACAGTGATTCGCCGAGAACGAATTCCCTCTCGGAATATTCCTGTCGAAGGTGCACCCGATTGGATGATTGAAATCCTCTCCCCTGACCAAAGTACTACTAAATTGATTGCCAAAATTCAGAATTGTTTGCAGGAAGGGACACAACTAGGATGGCTAATCGATTCAGAGGAACAGGTGATTATAGTACTGTGGCCTGATAGTCGTATGGGTTTACTGAAAAACAGCGCTCGCTTGCCTGTTCTCGATGATATTCCATTAGATTTGACCGTCGAGCAAGTGTTTAACTGGGTGCGATCGCGCTTGCGCCCATAGAACAGAGTAACTCGCTCCAATGAATCGAGGAAAAATGCGATCGCAAGCTCAACTCATTACATTCAAAATAGATCGGTGATCGCATAATTAAAAATTGACCCTATCCTATTCTCCTGTGTGAGTCTAACCACTATCCACTACAGCGTCGAGTGCATACCCGCCAGAGGCGCGATCGCTAGTGTGATGCTAAAATCGACCCAACGAAAGGGAACTACCTCCACTTGAATATGGTCGCCTCACCCACTCGCTTCTCTGATATTCAAAATCACTGGGCACGTTTATTTATTGAAGGTTTAGCCCATAAGGGCATAATTAGCGGGTTTCCGGATGGCACGTTTCGTCCTAATCAAGCGATGAATCGAGCTGAGTTTGCTGCTATCTTACAGAAAGCCTTTACCCAACCCAAGAAGCGCCCCTACGTTCCTTTTGTCGATGTTCCAGCCAAGTTCTGGGCAGCCCCAGCCATTCAAAAAGCGTATGAAGCTGGATTCATCTCCGGGTATCCGGGTAATCGATTCCGCCCCGAAGCCAGTATTTCCCGATTAGAAGTATTACTCTCTCTCGCCACGGGCTTAGATATTCCTGCCAATAGTACATTCGCGCTCAAAGTTTCACTGCCAGAACGCTATCAAGATGCAGCTCAAATCCCCGCCTATGCCACCGATAAAATTAGAGCGGCTACAGGGGCAAACCTGGTCGTGAATTATCCAAATTTGAAGCAACTCAGACCCCTTGAGGCGGCGAATCGTGCAGATGTGGCAGCGTTTATTTACCAAGCCTTGGTGTATTTGGAAAAGGTGCCTGCCATTACTTCTGAATATATTGTTCTTGTTCGCCCAAAAACAGTTTCAGTGAGTCATAAACGGGAGTTTAGAGCGGTTTGGGTAACAACAGCATGGAATATCGATTGGCCTTCTCAACGTGGACTCCCCGTCGAACAACAAAAAACTGAACTCATCCAGATTCTTGATCGGATACAAGCCCTAAAGTTCAATGCGATAGTCTTACAGGTACGACCCACAGGAGATGCTTTATATTCATCTCAATTAGAACCTTGGAGTGAATGGCTAACAGGGACTCAGGGCAAAGCACCGGAACCCTTTTATGACCCCTTAGAATTGGCGATCGCCGAAGCTCATAAGCGTAATATTGAACTTCATGCCTGGTTCAATCCCTACCGTGCTGGAACCTCTTCCCAACGTTCCCCCAATGTTCGCCCTCATATCACCATTAGCCATCCAGAATATGTTTACCAATACGATACGAATGTGTGGATGGACCCAGGAGCGAAAGTTGTTCAAGATTGGACGTACAACGTCATTCTCGATGTAGTCCGCCGCTATGATATCGATGGGGTTCACCTGGATGATTATTTCTATCCCTATCCCGTATCTGGAGTGAAATTCCCAGATGACAAAACCTATAGCGCTTATCAAACAGCAGGCGGTAAACTGGCGCTCGCAGACTGGCGGCGAGATAATGTAAATCGCATGATGGAGCGCCTATCCTCAGGAATCCAAGCCACAAAACGTCACGTTAAATTTGGCATTAGTCCCTTCGGCATTAATCGCCCTGGACAACCACCTCAGATTAAAGGATTAGATCAGTATGAAGCGATTTATGCTGACCCGAAGAAGTGGCTAGAAGAGGGTTGGGTCGATTATATGTCCCCTCAACTCTACTGGCGGATTGACCCCCCAGAGCAAAGTTACTCGGCTTTGCTGCAATGGTGGGTTGATAATAATCCTAAAGGTCGCCAAATTTATCCCGGTAATAACCTCAGTAAGCTGGATGGCAAAGACTGGCCGATTTCTGAGTATGAAAGACAGGTAGCAATTACGCGGAATCTCGCCTCAAAACTGGCTTTGGGAAATATTTTTTATAGTATGAAGCCATTGACTCAAAATCGCTTAGGGGTTTTTGAGCGATTCCAAACCTCGCTCTATCCCGAATTGGCATTGGTTCCCAATATGCCGTGGCTGGGTACTGTAGCACCGACTATTCCTGATGATGTAAGGGTGAAAGATGGCAACCTAACCTGGAAAGCTCCCAGTTCTGGAAATATTCGTTCTTTTTCGCTCTATAAACAGAATGCGGATGGCTGGAAGCTGGTGGGAATCATTGACGCTGCCACCACCACTGTTACTATAGATCCGGGAACTTATGCCTTGTGTGCGGTGGATATCCTTGCTAATGAAAGTGCAGGCGTTGTTATCTCAATCACATAAGATGACCCGACCTAAAATTTCGACTAAAATTGAATTTTCTTGAACAAAAGTAATTATTTAATATATATTAAATAATATCTCAAAGACTTGTACCCATTGAAAGGGACATAGTTAAGTCTATTGAGAGATGATGTTCGATGTGATTTCAGGAAATCTTTATTAAGAAGACTTATTCTTTACTCGTGATACTCATCTGGGATGGCTACCCATTTTTGGGTAGGCTCTATATTAATTCGGCAACAGCTTAACAGGTTTACAATATCTAGCATTACCATTTACCCAATATTTGCATTTGGAAAAGTTTACTGTTTAACTAACTATAAAATGTCCTTTGGTTAATGCTGTTTTTAACAGGAGTACTCTTGTGTCTAGTAGCCTAAAATTACTGATTAGACCAGCTAGATTGGGAAGAAATTTATCACAAAAATCACTTCAGGGATTGCGGTTTGTATTTGTAATGTGGCTGCTGAGTCGGCTGTTGATTATCATTGCAATGCAGCTAATCGCTCCTCATTATGCCGCTACTCCTGCGGAACATCCTACACCATTTCCCCTAGATTTCGTCCCCGGTTTTGTTCCTACCACGAGCTTGGAACTGTTCGCCCATTGGGATGGGGCTTGGTTCAAACAAATTGTCACTCAAGGCTATAACTATGTGGATGATGGAAAAATGCATAATATTGCTTTTTTTCCCGTCTTTCCTTTAGTCGTTCGAGCAGTCATGAGTCTCGGTTTCTCATTTGAGATAGCGGGTCTACTGGTGAACAATTTAGCGCTTCTGGGTGCCATGATTCTTCTATACCGTTGGGTAGAGGAGTGTCACGGGGATAGTGCGGCTAAGTGGGCAACGGCAGTGATGGCTTGGTGTCCCTTCTCTTTATTCGGGACAGTCATCTACTCAGAAGGGCTATTTTTGTTATTCAGCACAGCCGCTTTGAGAGCGTTTGAAAAGCACCAGTATGCCAGAGCCGCGCTGTGGGGGGCACTAACGACAGGAACACGAGTCACTGGAGTGGTGCTGATACCGACCTTTCTTTTTGTAGCGTGGAGAGAGAAAAGACCCCCAATTGCTTACTTGGTTGGTCTGGCTACCAGTGGAGGGCTGTTGCTGTTCATGCTGTTTTGTTGGATTCGTTTTGGTCATCCTTTGACCTTTGTCCATGTGCAGAAGGCATGGGGTACGGCGTCTGGAATCAACTGGCAGGGTTGGTGGAGTATGATTGTGAATCTTTTCCACTGGCGATGGGGGGCTGTCAAAGAATTCACGAAGTTGTTTATGGTCTTTGGTAGTGCTTATCTGTTTTGGCACATGCGCCATCAGATGACGCGAGTTGCCACTGCCTATGGGTTTTTCTCTTTCTTGCTGATTATCAACTCTGGCGCAGTCTTATCTGTCAACCGATACGTTTATGGTATGGTGACGGCATCTCTGGCGTTAGGTCTGTTGCTTTCTCGTCACCCACGTTGGGGATTCGCGACGATGGGCTTGTTTGGTACGATGCTGGTCGGCTTTGCCATTCGTTTTGCCTGGTGGCGTTGGGTGGCATAAGCAAGTCATATCGAATTTGTTTGCATTGGAATCATATTTTTTTAACGCTCCAGAGCGCTTCAGGGGACGCCGAGGTTTTTGCAGAATTCCGATGCAAATTGAAAGGAGATCACAAGGCTAAGAAGGAAGGATGAAATTGTTACACGACACTTCATCCTTCATCCTTTACACTTATATCCTTCCGTTAGCGTAGGGTAACGAACTCTTCCGCTGTGGAAGGATGGATACCAACAGTAGCGTCAAAGTCTTGTTTCGTGGCTCCCATCTTGAGGGCGATGGCAATTCCTTGTATGATTTCTGCGGCATGTTCGCCCACCATGTGAGCGCCCAAGACTTTCTGAGTGTCCTCCTCGACGACTAATTTCACCATTGTCTTCTCCGCCCGACCACTGAGAGTATGGTACATGGGTCTAAAGGCAGCGCGATAGCACTTCACCG
Organism: Microcoleus sp. AS-A8; assembly: GCA_039962225.1. Taxonomy (NCBI): domain Bacteria; kingdom Bacillati; phylum Cyanobacteriota; class Cyanophyceae; order Oscillatoriales; family Microcoleaceae; genus Microcoleus; species Microcoleus sp. AS-A8. The sequence goes on along the minus strand of JAMPKV010000017.1, from coordinate 62,771 downwards.
CTTCACCCCAATTTTTCCTGGCTTGAGCTTCTGTTAAACCGACTGTCGCCCCCTCAGGGGTGGAAAAAATGGCGGAAGGGATGTTATCGTAAGCCATTGTCCGAGGTTGACCGCCAAATACGGTATCGGCAAAGGCACGACCTTCATTAATCGCAACTGGGGTTAGATTTATGCGGTTGGTGCAATCCCCGACGGCATAAATATGCGGCTGGTTGGTGCGACTATACTCATCGACTGCAATGGCATCCTTTTTAACTTCCACCCCAGCATTCTCTAGACCCATATTTGGCAAATTGGGCTTGCGACCGGTCGCAGAAAGAATCACATCTGCGGTTACTGTCAGGTTGCTATTCGCGATCGCCAGTTTAAGACCTTCTGGAGTTTTTTCAATAGAGGCGGCTTGAGAGTGGTTAAGAATCTCAATCCCGTGCTGTTGCATTCCCTCTTGAATGCCTGAACGCAGATCATCATCAAAGCCTCGTAAAATTAGATCGTTGCGATCGAGCAGAGTTACCTTAGAACCCAGACCGTTCATAATACAAGCAAATTCCACGCCGATATAGCCAGTGCCAATAATGGCGATGTGCTTGGGTTGCTCCTTGAGGTGGAACATGGCATCAGAAACAATTGCATGTTCAATGCCTGGAATATCAGGCTTATAAGGCTCTCCCCCAACCGCAATTAAAATTTTATCGGCTGTAATCTTGCGGTCATTGATTTCTAAGGTATGGGGATCGAGGAACTTCGCATAACCATTAATTAGATCCACCCCCGCATTGTCAATCATTCGCTGATAGACCCCATTGAGGCGTTCAACTTCCTGATTAACGGCAGAAATCATTTTAGGCCAGTCGAGGGTACTGTGTACGGCACTCCAACCATAGCCTTGTGCATCCTCAAACTGGTGAGGGAAGTGAGAGGCGTAGACCATCAATTTTTTAGGGATGCAGCCACGATTCACACAGGTGCCCCCTAATTGGCTAAATTCCGCAATCCCTACTTTTGCCCCATATTGTGCCGCCCGTCTCGCCGTAGCGATTCCTCCCGAACCCGCACCAATCACAAACAAATCGTAATCGTAGGTCATCATTTGATCAGCTCCTTTTTATTTAGTGTAAGAACTGGCGTGGTGGGATCGGAGCTTGAGTGAGGATGAGGCCGGATCTTTTAATAGGATGGGAGAAGTTTTGCACTCCATTGCGCGATATGAGTAGACAATCCCCCCCTCTCCCTCTCCCCCCCTCTCCCTCTCTCCTCCTCATTGCTTAGGTGGAGGCGATGAGGGTCGTGAGCCAGACGTTGGGGGGTCTATTTCAAGTGGATAATCGGGAGGCGGTTCTCCTTGCAACTGGTGACGTCCATTGCGAATTACCCGGAGCATTTCGGTTAGTTGCTGCTCGATACTGGTGAGAACAGCGTCGGCGTAGTCATCAGCACCATTTTGAATATCCTCACACTCGGTGAGTGCCATCAGGCGCATCTGCTCTAATTCTTGTTGTGCTTGCAGGCGCATCCGCTCAATTTCAGCTAAGGTTTGCTCTTGGATGGCTTCACACTCTTGCTGCACGCGTTTGCGGATTTGGTTGGCTTCCATTTCTGCCTGCTGGATAATGCCCATTTCATCCAAAATCTGGTCAGCCCGTCGTTCGGCGGCTTCCATAATTTCTTGGGCATATTCTTCGGCTTGCAGGAGAATTTCCTCCCGTTGGCGGACGATTTTTTCCGCGTCTTCAAACGCTTTTGGTAGATTTTCCCGGACTAAATCGAGTTGAGCCAACATCAGTTCTTCATCCACCACCGTGCGTTTGGTTAAGGGGATGTGCCAGCTATCGACGATTAGGATCTCTTCCATGCGGTTGAGTTCCTGCTGGATATCTACACCTCTCGATCCATTGGACGGTGGTTCACCTGAGTTGTTGGATTCGTCTCGGTCGGGGGGGTCGCTCCGGGATGGGTCTCGGTGTAACATCGGCAAATATCTAGCGCAACCTGCTGAGGAACAAGATGATCGACGGAGCCGCCAAATTTGGCAATCTCCTTAACTACGCTACTACTTAAGAAACTGTACTCGTTCGAGGTAGCGAGAAAAACGGTTTCAATCTCATCCCAGAGGGTTTGGTTAGTATGAGCCATCTGGAGTTCTTTCTCAAAATCTGAAACGGCTCGTAGCCCGCGCAGTAGCACTTTAGCATTCTTCAGTCTCGCATATTCCACGGTCAAACCGTTAAAGCTGTCTACTTCAACGTTGGACAGATGTGGGGTACATCGGCGTATTTGCTCAATTCGCTCTTGTACCGTAAATAAGGGCGATTTATCGGGATTGCGTAGCACGGCGACAATCACATGGTCAAAGACCCTTGAGCCACGTTCGATAATGTCGAGGTGCCCTAAGGTGATGGGATCGAAACTGCCTGGGTAGATTGCAATCACTTGAGGAGTATCAGGAGAAGATACTGAGGCATTATAGCGAGCGATCGCTGTTTATGATTAAGTCCAGTTAATAGTGTCAATCCAACCTAAGGCGAAAAGCGCGATCGCACTTGCAATTTGGGCAGAGGGAGTCATTGGCGGGAGTTACTGCCTAAGGGGCGATCGCACCTTTGCTGCTAGTGCTGACATTGGCTACGCTACGGAAAGAGCCAGATGGAGTTTAGGGTTGGGAGTGAGGAGTGCGATCACGCTTCAATACCAGTGAGTCAGTAATCGAGTTAGCTGTGTAAAGGATATAGGTAATATGAGCAATACAAGAACTCTCACATGGAGTAAAGTAGAGTACACAGCTCAACTTGCTTTTGATGTATGGGGCGATCAACGAGAGGTAGAATGGGCAAAACAAGCTTGGGAGAGCTTAATTAAAGCCGGACTTACTACCTACTCTACTAAGACTGAATACTGCCACGTCATAATTCGTTTCTTTGCTCTTATTGATTTATACCTCGGATTTTCTAGGATTGCTTGGGGAAAATACATCGAACCGGATTACTTTCCGTGGGCGAAAAAACTGCAAATCCACCCATTTCAAGTTGGACAACTAATTGCTGGCGATCCTAATTGGAACCTCAGTGACAATGAAAATAGATACGAAATTGGGCTAAAGTTTTTAGCTAAAAAATATCGTTCTCATGTTACAGTGGCGCTGCTAGACGATTTTGGCAGTGAGTCAAAACTTTTTGTTTCCCTTTATCGAATTGGTGAAACGTACACAGATCCTGTGGACTGTGATGAAGGTCAGGAAGAGAGTTACTCCTACAAAACTGACCAAGAAATCATGAACAAAGCCACGGCAGAAAATTCATTGGCATTTGAGTGGCTTACCACTATATGTTCTCATAAAGTAATTAGAAAGCTCAAACTGCCACCTGAACCGCAATCAATGGTTGAGGAGTTCAGCCTAAACCCAGAATACAGTTTGTTTGAATGTGCTGATGATACTGGCTTTGAGGAAGCAGAGCTAGAAGACTGGGTAAGTGCTATTGAACGCAAAGGACAAGCAATTATACATGGATCACCAGGAACAGGCAAAACATACATTGCTGACAAACTCGCAAAACAGATAATCGGCGGCAGTGATGGTTTTATGGAACTAGTGCAATTTCATCCAGCCTATGCTTACGAAGATTTTATTCAGGGCATTCGTCCACAAGCTAGGCTAGATGGACGGCTTGATTACCAAATAGTTTCAGGTCGCTTTCTAGAATTCTGTAAAAAAGCAGAGTTTTGTGAAGGTTTGTGTGTTCTGATTATTGATGAAATCAACCGCGCAAACCTAGCTCAGGTGTTTGGAGAGTTAATGTATTTGTTGGAATACCGCGATAAAAAAATACCTCTAGCTGGAAGTAGCAAACCATTTGGCATCCCGGAAAATGTTCGCATCATCGGCACAATGAATACAGCTGATCGCTCTATTGCCCTAGTCGATCATGCCTTACGCCGTCGGTTTGCCTTCATCGAACTTCGTCCCAATTATAATGTGCTGCGACGGTATCACCAAAGGAATACTGGTTTTCCAGTGGATGGATTGATTGAGACGCTGAAGCGGTTGAATAAGGCGATCGCAGACAAACACTACGAAGTTGGCATCTCCTATTTTTTAACAGAAAATCTGGCTGAAGAAATTGAAGACATCTGGCAAATGGAGATTGAGCCGTATCTGGAAGAATACTTTTATGATCAATTGGACAAAGTAGACGAGTTTCGCTGGGGCAAAATCAAACCGCAGCTTGATCTATGAGTGCGGCACGAATTATTCAGCTAACTGAATATATCCCTATAAAGCTTGAACGGGAAGAAATTCCACCAGCAATTGAAGAAGCCTTGTGGCGTAACTATAGAAATCAGGTCAAGGTAGAATCTCCATCCTTTCAGAATGGCAGAAAGTGGAAACTCACATCTCAGGGATGGGTTGGTCATATTCCCTTAACTCCAGAATTCCACCTTACGCTACTTCCCAAAGTTCAGCTAAAAAATCTCTTCGGGATGTTGGAGTATGCCTACCAACTGAAAAAGAAAAGTTTTCGTTTTCTTGAAGGATTAGTTGATTGCCAATCCCTAGAAGACTTCTACAGCCGATTAGCTCATCTCTTAGCCCGTCGCATTCTTGAGCGCGGACGTAAGGGATTTTACCGCGCCTATGTCCCGAAAACGGGTAAGCTAGCGTATGTTCGAGGCAGGATGAATATTCGGCAAGCTATTCAAAAGCCTTGGGATGTTAAACTTAACTGCCAGTACGAAGAATATAGCGGCGATATTGAGGAAAATCAGATTCTCGCTTGGACTCTTTTTATCATTGGTCGCAGCGGTTTATGTTCGGAACGAGTATCACCAATAGTGCGACAAGCCTATCACACTCTACAAGGTTTTGTTACGCTTCAGCCTATCTCTCCGGAAGATTGTATTGGACGAATCTATAACCGCCTGAACGAAGATTATCGACCTTTACACGCGCTTTGTCGATTCTTTTTAGAAAGCAGTGGAGCGAGTCATGAAAGGGGAGCATACACAATGCTACCCTTTTTAGTTGACATGGCTCGTCTTTACGAACTTTTTGTTGCCGAATGGCTTAAGGAATACTTACCACGACACTTATTGCTCAAATTTCAGGAACAAGTCAATATCAGCAAAACCGTGTATTTTAAGACTGACTTAGTGGTGTACGATATCTCAACTGGAACAGCACGCTACATTCTGGACACAAAATACAAAACCCCCACTCAACCCGCAGCCGATGACATTGCTCAAGTGGTAGCCTATGCTGTGTCTAAAAATTGCCAGGAAGCGATTTTGGTTTACCCTGAAAATTTGGCTCATCCTTTAGATGAATGGGTAGGAGACATCCGAGTTCGTAGCTTAACTTTCTATTTAAAAGATGACCTCGATCACGCAGGACAAGTCTTTTTACAGAATTTACTTGTCTCCAAGAGTCGCTAGCGTCATCAATGCGATCGCTAATCTCCTTCTCACTCCGGCTTCTGTGCATCATTGAAGCTAGGTAATTCATCTAAGGAACATTGCAAGACCCGACATAGAGCCTGCATCTGACTAATAGTAAGCCTAGGTTCAAATCTCCCAGCTTCCCAATTACTTACACTTTGGTCAGTAACGCCTACTGCATCCGCTACTTGTTTTTGGGTCAGTCCCAGTCGTTTCCTTAGCCTCATCAGCTCACGGCCTGAGTTCATTATCCATCCTGCCACTCTGCTAAATCCTCTACCGTGAACTTCAGAATGTCACACAAGGCTTTCATCTGTTTTGGGTAGAGCTTAGGGATATGTCTGTCAGCTTCCCAGTTTTGCACAGTGGTTACAGTCACATCCAATTCAAGAGCAATTTGCCGCTGTGTCACATTCAGCGCTTCTCGTCGTTGTTTGAGCTTTTTCCCCAAACTAGTCATGAGTCAGTCTGCTAAATCCTCTAGTGTGAAGTTCAGAAGATCGCACAAGGCTTTCGTCTGTGGTAGATAGAGCTTTGGAATATATCTGCCAGCTTCCCAATTTTTCACAGTGGTTACAGTCACACCCAATTCATCAGCGACTTGCTGCTGCGTCAAATTGAGCAAATTGCGTCGTTGTTTGAGCTTTTCCCCCACACTAGCCATTGCTCAGTCTGCTGATTTCTCTCCATCCTGCCAGTCAGCTAGATCCTCGACTGTGAACTTCAAAACTTCACATAACGCTTTCATCTGTTTTGGATAGAGTTTAGGGATATGTCTGCCAGCCTCCCAGTTTTGCACAGTGATTATAGTTACACCCACTTCATCAGCAACTTTTCGCTGTGTTAAGTTGAGCGATTCTCGTTGTTGTTTGAGCTTTTCTCCCAAACTACCCATCAGTGTCTTATCCCCAGGGTTAATTTACTAAGTTGACTTAGTAAAAAGTTCCGCCTACTATGAAGGCATGATTTCAAACGGTCAGAAAGCCAGTGCGTCCCGGCGACCAACCTATCAGCACTGGCTCTGGCTCCAATTACATAAGGAGACAAGTTCATTATGCCTTACAAAGAACGTCTTACCCCTTGGGTGTTGATTCGCCTGCTGCCCAACATGCAACGATTGACGCTAAATATAGACATCTAAAGAAGAGCAGCGCTCCTTGAACTGATCAGAGCGCTCTAGAGTATCGCTGCCTTTTCTTAACCAGTTTGTAATTTTATGCAGTGCTGCGCTCACATAAGCAATCACTGCGATCGCCCTTTCTGAAGACATTACCCAGATTTTGACAATGAAACACTCCGACTGGCTGCGCCTTCAAACAGAAGGCGACAGAATCTGTGCAACCTTGCGCCAACAGGGATACAAATGCCACAAACAGACCCGACGCTTATCCTGGAAGCTTGGCAAAGAGGATCAGGAAGATTACGTTCTTACGCTTGCACCAGCACCTGTCAGCGATTGGACTTTGATACCCAACGATACCAGCCAACACCGGGAAAAGCTTTGGCAACTCATTGAACACACCCTAAGCAACCTCAGGGGTGAAGTCATAAAAACTCTGCCAAAACGTACTTCACAAACTGAAGACTACTCCCGTCCTTGGGCAATTATCCGACTCCTACCTGATGCCCGAAGGTATACAGTAGCCCGCTTTTTCAATCGTCAAGACGCGGAAGATCATCGACGCTTTCTAAAGCGCTTTATGCCTGCTGCTGAATTTGAAGTCCTCTTTGATGTTCCCGACGAACAACTTCAACAAGCAACTTACCAACAAGAAGATTAAGCCTCTTGCCAAAAGCTAGACCCCTCCCCAGCCCTCTCCTCACTAAAGCTCCGGTTAGCAAGGGGAGGGAGTAAGATTTATTTCTTCCCCATGAATAAAATTCTCTCTTTATAGTCCCCCCTTAATAAGGGGGGTTAGGGGGGTCAGATTTTGACTTTTGCAACAAGTTTATTAAACAAGAAATCAAGCAACCATGACAGCCTTATTTCGCCGCATCAACCCCGCACAAAAATTCCGCATCACCAAGCATCAAATTGCCAAATTATTGCGAATTCCAGAATCCCTAATTATCAAAATCGAATCCTGGCTCTACGTTATCTTCGTCCATCGCCTCGATAAAGGAGGACAATTCATCAGTTACCGCCAGATGGAACAATGGAAAAATGCCATTGCTTGTCAACTACAAAAATGCTCCACCCAGCAACAGCTACAACACTTGTGGAATGCAATTGAACGCGACCACACAAAACACAACTCTCAATACGCCAATTCCGTTCTGCCCTTCCTGAAAAAAATCAGGGCAAAATGCCTTTCCACAGAGGCTGAGCTTCTTCAAAACTACCTTGATGACAGCCAAACCTGCACAAATTCCATCGCCCCTGATCCACTGCAAGCACCAACCCCGCCGACTCGACCGAATATCAGAGACTTGGATTGCTAAGACTTCTGGCAACTGGGGTAAGGTAGAACTCAATACAATGGCAATGGTTGATGGCAAACAGTGGCTCTACCCAACCGATTAACGCTTCACCAAAAAGCCCAGTTCTTTTATCAGTTGGCATCTGCGCTCAACTCTGGCATGAGTGTGCAGCAGAGTTTAACCTTGATGCGTCAGAATGGGCATCCTTCATTCCAGCGCTATTTGCAACAGGTTAGTGTGGCGGTAGATGGGGGTCAAGACTTAGCTTCAGCACTGGCAGTTGACTCTGGCTATTTTGACAGTTGGACAATTAGCTTGATTCGCTTGGCAGAATATAGTGGTTCATTAGCCCAAACTTGTGAGCAATTAGCGATCGCAGCCGAAGCTCAAACCAGACGGAGACGACTGGGGCGTTCAGTGCGATTCTCAGTCATTACCACAATTTGGAGTCTACTGATTTTATCAGCCGCAATTCTTAATCCTAACGCCACAGGTCTGCTCAGACTGGAATTTTGGTTGAGAAGTTTAGCGATCGCACTACTGTTATGGGGCATCAGTTTCTTCCTTTCTCGCTATTCCAGTCAAGGTTCACGCCAACTCGCCATGAAGTTGCCGATTGTGGGTAAGCTAATTCAGGCGCGATCGCTGCTTGACTTAGCCCAGTTACGGTTACCTTTAAGTTGTGGTCTCTCCCCTCTCACCGCTGTAGAATTGCTCAAAGAGCATCTTCCAGACCCGATCATGAGAGCCAATCTCACCCGTGCTGCGCGACTCATCCGCATGGGGCAACCCCTCAGCCGTTCTCTGGAAGGTAAAGTACCGCCGACGGCGATGGAGATGATTCGCACAGGTGAAGCAACGGGCAATCTCGATACGGCACTGGAAAACGTAGCCCAATACTACGAAACAGAGTTAGAACAAGGACTAAAACTGCTACAAGCGAGTTTACGTCCCCTAAGCTTTGTGGCGATCGCAAGTTTGGTTGCCGTCGTAGGTATTCGGGGTTTAACCGTGTTGCTTGACTCACTACCCGGTTAAACCAGGATAGCGATCGCTATTCTGTTTAGCAGCCGCAAAGATTCGCTACCAATCCAAGTACACAGCCCCCCCCATATTCTCATCATCTGAACCTACAATCAGACCGCCATTCCGCCCCGGTACCAGTTCAATGGCTTCGATTTTGTGGTAGTTAAAGCGATACAGGGGAACAAGTTGAGAATTCTGGCGAAATATAATTTGCTGTTCGCGAATTCCAAATGCACCTGCCACATATAGAGCTGATGAAAAAGGCCCATCATCTCCGTTGTCTGTGGCGGAAGAGATGAACAGAACCCCGGCTGAGTCTACCTTTAGGTCGGAAATGTGGCGAACTGCTGAGAGAGGGAACGGTACTTTTAAGGGAACGGAACGGATCGAAGTAATCTGGTAAGTATTCAGGTCAAGCCGTCCCCAGTCAAGTACGGCTGGATCATCGTCTTCTCCCCGATGTGCCCATACCGCCATTAACTGCTCATCGATTTTCTGTACCGCAAATCCTTCAAAATTGCTGCCCTTGGCAATATTGGGTAAATCAAAAACGTTAAGAATTGAGATCGTTTGCTTCGAGGCATCCAAGCGGAAGTGATAAACCTTTCCCGCACTGGTAGCTGCCATAAAAGTAGGTTCAGATGTTCCAGGGACGGCAGTTAGAGATTCTAGATCGACAGGTAACGGGGCATTACTAGACCACTTTAAGGGGAAATATTGAGGTGACTCTTCACCCTTAATGGTAATAATTGCCAAACGTCCCTGATTTTTTTGTTTATTGTCATGAGCAACGAGAAAAGAATGGGAATCACTTTGCTGAGTGAGTAGCACCATCCCACTGATGCCAAACGCTATGCCACCGCGCACGGGACGCCACTGTTGGGAAAGAACGGGTTGGGGTACGAGAGAAAATGTTACCCAAGCAGCGAGGGTAATCAGGAATTTTGGAAATTGACGCATATTTTACCTGTGGGGGGCGCTCCTGAACCAAAGTCTAAAATTGCTAAAGGGTGCTGTCAAAGCCCTCACTCTCACCAGCTTGGTTAAGCGCAAAAGTGACGACTTTTTCACTCAGTCCAATACCTCGGTTTTTCATCCGCTCAATGGCTTCTTGCATAGAGAATGAGTACCCTTCCTTTTTGGCACGCAGCAAAATGCCAATAGAACCTGTGAGTAAAAGCCCATTTAATTTAGCAAAACGCCTGCCCACTGTCTCGTCGATGCAGACAGTCTTGATGCTTTCATTTATGGCTAGTTGAATCACAGCTGCCTCACCTCGATCCAGCGAAGACGTGAGCAAAGGCAGGGAAATCTCCAGAGGATTCGACCATTTCTCTAACCAAGTAGCAGCCTCAAATTCTGCTACTGCAAAACCACTGGAACCGCCTACAAGTATCTCCTGGCAGACTTCAAAAGGAACTAGCACTTGATAGTAAAGAGATTGTAGGACTTTTAAATCACCCAGAGCTGCTACAAGCGAAATGAGTGGCGCAGCATCAATTACAATTTTTTCAGTTTCAGGCATTCTCCAAGTCAGATAAAAGTTCCTCTTCTTCGAGGTCAATCATGGCTGCGCCATAACGATACAAGTTCAGCAGAAAAGTAACTCTATCTGTACCTAATAATTGAGCTGCTGTCCCCGAAGATATACGTTTCATTTCAAATAACTTGACTGCCATTGCCCATTTAGCTTCTTGCTCAAACTGTTCCCTTGTTTGTTGTAGAGCATCTGGAAGTGTAGCTGGATATTCGATTATGAGCTGTAAGGAAGTAGCTGAGTTGTACGTGTCTTCTTCAGGGTCTTTGAGGAAATCAAATGCTGGACTGCTGGCTGCTGCTCGAAGCCATTCTTGTTCGTCTATTTCTCCTTCTTCCCAATCGCTTTCTTCCTGAATTAAAGCCTGAAACCGCTCATCCTCTCGAATGCTGTCAAAATCTGAGTCAGTTTTTGCCTTCTCTCGGTATTCATCAGGACTCAGATTGATGGCTTGTCGTAAGTTCTCAATAGCTTGCTCAACATTGCCTTGAAAGGCATAACAGCAAGCTTTGTTGTACCAGGCTTCGTGGTAGTCCGGTTCGACTTCTAAGGCTTTGTTGTAGCTAGCGATCGCCTCGTCGTAGCGCCCCAAATTCACCAACGCATAACCCCGGTTGCTCCAGGCTTGGTGAAGGTCTAGTTTCATTCCTGTAGCTTTGTCAAAGCTAGCAATCGCCTCTTGAGAATATCCTAATTTCAAAAGAACAGTACCTTGGTTGTACCAGGCTTCGTACTTGTCTGGTTTAATTCCTATGGCTCTATTGAAGCTGGCGAGCGCCTTTTCCAGATATCCCAATTCCCCCAGCGCAGTACCCCGGTGGTACCAGACTTCGTACTCATTGGGTTTAATTGCAAGGGCTTTGTCGTAGCTAGCGACCGCCTCTTCTAGCCGTTCCAAGTTCCTTAACTCGATGCCTCGGTTGTACAAAGCTTCGTAGAAGTCTGGTTTGATTTTGAGTACTTTATCATAGCTAGCGAGCGCCTCTTCATGGTGTCCCAAGTCAGACAAGGCAATGCCCCGATTGTACTCAGCTTGATAGAAAGTGGGTTTCAATTCCAGAGCTTTGTCATAGCTAGCAATTGCTTCTTCATAGCATTCCAAGTCAGACAAGGCAATACCTCGGTTGTACCAGGCTTCATCTTTATCGGGTTTAATTTCAATGGCTTTGTTATAGCTAGCGATCGCCTCTTCATAGCGTCCCAATTTTCCCAGTGCAGCGCCCCGGTTGTTCCAGGCTTTGTCTTTGTCGTGTTTAATTGCAATGGCTTTATCATAGTTAGCGATCGCCTCTTCATAGCATCCTAACTTAAGCAGTGCATTGCCCCGGTTGTACCAGGCTTCGTGGTCATCAGGTTTAATTGCAATGGCTTTGTCGTAGCTGGCGATCTCTTCTTCATAAGCTCCCAAGCTAAACAGCGCAATGCCTCGGTTGTACCACGCTTCGTGAGAGTTTGGTTGAATTTGCAGGGCTTTGTCGTAACTGGCAATCGCTTCTTCATAGCGTCCCAAGTAAAACAATGCATTGCCTCGATTGTACCAGGCTTCATAGAAATTTGGTTGAATTTCTAGGGGTTTGTCGTAGCTAGCGATTGCCTCATCTAAGCGTCCTAAATTAAATAGTGCATTGCCCTGGTTGTACCAGGTATTGTCTTTATCGGGTTTATTTTCTAGAAGTTTTTCGAGGCTCGCAATTACTTCATCCTGACGTTCTAAAAGGAGGGTACTCATAGGGGTACTTCTTCGATTCAAGTTTTGCTAAATTGGTCATTAAGGTATCAATGCGATCACCCTTCACCTCCCCTTACCCTTACTATCCTCAATTAAAGCCTGAAACCGCTTATTCTTCCGCAGACAATCCAAACCTGGATCGGTTTTGGCAACTTGCCGATATTTATCTGGATTAATCTCAATCGCCTGTTCTATATAATTAACCGCTAATGTCACCTTACCCTGTCGAGCATAACAGTAACCTTTGTTATAAATAGCATTGACATGATTAGCATTAATCTCTAAAGCCTTCTCGAAATTTGCCATTGCTTCCTTGTACCGCCCCAACAAAACCAAGATATAACCCTGATTGTCCCAAGCTTCATAGTTCTCAGGCATACATTTCACGGCTTGTTCATAGCTGGCTACAGCTTCTTTCAAACGTCCCATCCGCCGCAAGATGAATCCACGATTATTCCAAGCGTGAGAGTCATTTGGCTGGATTTTTATCGCTTTTTCATAGCAAGCTAATGCCTCTTTTTGATTGCCTTGATTTGATAGTGAATTGCCGCGATTCATCCAAGACGGGACATGCTTTGGATTGATTTCTATTGCTTTGTCATAACTTGCGATCGCATCCTGTATTCTCCCCTCTGCCATCAACGTACAGCCCCGGTTGTACCACACTTCTGGGTCATCCGACTGAATGGATAGGGCTTTGTCATAGCAGGCAATAGCCCGCCGAAAGTGACCTAAGTTAAACTGTGCATTGGCTCGATTACTCCAAGCCTTATAGTAATTTGAATTAAATTTTATCGCCTTGTCATAATCAGCGATCGCATCTTGATGGCGACCCAATAACACCAGGGAATTACCCCGATTCGTCCAAGCTTCAGAGTCCTTGGGTTGAAGGGCTAAAACTTTATCAAAACTGGCAATTGCCTCTTCCTGTTTTCCCCACTCGGACAGAGAAATACCTCGATTTAACCAAATTCGCACATCCTTCGGATTCAACAGTACTGCGCGATTAAAGCTCTCAATTGACTCGGCGTAGCGCTGCAAATGCCCTAGCGTTAACCCTCGACAAGCCCAAGCCTCGGCATCATCAGGGATAAGTTTAACCGCATCATCGAAAAGAGCGATCGCGACTTCAAAATCTTGTAATTATAAACAGCGAACACCCTGTTGAAAAATGAGTTTAGCCGTGTTTGGGTCAGTCATATTGCCAATAAGCGCAATGCTCAACTATTTCAAGTAATAGCCATTTTCAACAATCCTAGGGGCGTTTCTAGTAGAGATTTCTTAGCTTCCCTTAAAAAGGGGGGGTAGGGGATCGATAGGTAAGCTCTAATACAAACTCGCCACATATTCTCCATAACCGTTATAAGGAAGCGTTGGGCGTTTTTTCCATTTCAGATCCGGCCCTTGGCTAATAAATTTCTCCGTCGCTTGTGACCAACGAGGGTGAGGTTTTTGGGGATTAACGTTGGCCTCAAAATCATATTCATGGGAATCGATAGTGTTCCAAAATGTTGCAGGCTGAGCCTCAACAAACTCAATTTTGACAATCGACTTTGCTCCCTTGAATCCATACTTCCAAGGCAACACGGCTCGAATTGGCGCACCATGCTGCTTCGGTAGCAGATGACCGTAATTGCCAATGGCAAAGAATGCCAGATCATTTGCCATTTCCTCAAGTCGCAACCCTTCCGTATAAGGCCATGGTAGCCTTTGCCCTAATGTCCAGAAAGGGCCGGCTGTGATTTTAGAATCATAATAAGAAATAAACCTGACAAACTTTGCTTTATCCATTGGCTCGACCGCCGCAATGAGCGATTTCATGGGGAATCCAATCCAGGGAATCACCATCGACCAAGCTTCGACACAGCGAAAGCGATAGAGGCGCTCTTCCATGGGAAAAGCTTTCTGCAAATCATCTAAATCATAAGTGCGCGGATTCTTCACCAAACCCCTCACCTCAACTTTCCAGTCTTCGGTTGGCAATGCCTGAGCCGCTTGCCAAATGGATTTGGTCATGCCGAACTCATAGTAGTTGTTATACTGTCCTGCCAGAATTTGCTCTGTAGTCGGTCGGTCAACCTCAGAAAAAGCGGGATTACGCTTAGCCTCTAAACTGGCGGTATCCAGAGTTACGGCTAATTTGCTATTGACTTCCTCTCTCTTCTCACAGCCGAGAATTGGCATCAGGCTTGCTCCGATACCAGCCCCCATCAGGGTTTTCAGGAATCGACGACGATTGAGATAGGCGGATTCTGGGGTAACGTCTCGCTCTGGGATTTCCCAGGATTTAGGCACGCGGATAATTGTCATTGGATATAAAGAAGCTTACGGCTGAAGTTGATTGCTCCTGTAGGCATGGAAGCAATCTGGCGATCCTTTAGAATCGTGTTACTGCTTAGATCCTATCGTTTCTGCCTCACTCGCAGGGGTTGGCAAAAAACAACCCACCCTTAATCAGGGTGGGCTGAACTTCAGTTATGGTAGGCGGCTAAACATCTAAGTCACCATAGCCTGGACAGGCAAAATGCCCCTTCCACAAGAAAGCTACGACTCATTCAGTTGTAAGTTAAACAAGCAAACGCTTAAAGCTCTTACTCTCTCCTTAGCGAGACCAAGATGAAGGAGTATATGCGGTGCCCTTACGGCAGGCTGGAGATGCACCAGCGTCAGGAAGTTGGCTCACATTGTAGTCCTGACCGTTAACTGTGATACTTCCAGAAGCACCCTTTATAGTCCCAAATCCGCAGGCGTTGATGGAAACTCGTCGAGTGGTGGGCGTTGGAATCCCTACAGCCACGCTTTGACTTGGCGTAAATCCTACTACCACAACCTTGCCTTCAGCCGTTTTGAAGTCAGTTGTCCGGGCTTCTGTAAATTGCCCATTTTTACAGCTAGGTAAACTTTGAGTGGGCAAGTTGGCAATCGTTAATGTTTTCGTGCCTACTTGTACCGTTGCAGGGGAAGTTTTAGGTAAAGTAATCTTGACTTCTCCACAACTCCCAGCCACTACAGCTTTGTTGCGTACACGGGCACCTAACCCGACTTCAACCTTGCTGCTTGCAGGAGCGCTGATGATTACATCCTGCCCAACCCGATACACTTTATTCGAGCCAAAGGGAATTGCCCCACCCGGTAATGCGGCGAAAGCCAATGCACTCAAACTCACAAGTGAAGCTTTTGCAAATTCTTGTAGATGTCCCATAGTTCTTCTGTACTGCCTTTTGACGTGGTTGTAGCTATCTTAAAAAGCTTCCCTTTGAATCAAAAACAGGTAAATTACGGAAAATTTTCTAGGCGCGGTGAGAAACTATTCCGAATATTTACTGATGAAAAAAAATTCCTCTAATGGCAGACAGCACTATCGCAGGACTAGCCTTTTTAGATAACATTTGAGCGGAATGCACGATTTAACTAGCTTTTTGGCTATCTAGTAATACGTCTCTCCAAAAGTAAAGAGACATTAAATGTATTGCTTTACACTCTTTTTTCAAAATTTTTATGCTAAGTCACGTCTCCTGACTTTTCTGTTGACCAAAGGAACATTAGGAGGGGTGGAGACGACAGGAGATTCTGATGGTCTCCCAATTGGGTAGTCTCTTTTAGCTCCCTCTCTTCCTCGTATGAGTTCCGGTGAAAAGGGGAGAAGCCAGATGTTGCTTGCGCTCTTTGTTCTGTGGAGAGCTGGGGTATCTCCCGGTGTTAAATCTCACGCTACCGAAGAGTATTGAGATCCCAGTCAGCTTGAAGGTAAAGCTTCAGACAAAATGAAAATCAGCAAAATGTTAATTTTTATTATCGTAATTGCGCTCAGCTGCGTTTTTGCGATCGCATACGGCTTCTCAGCCAAGAGTAATGCTCAAACTCCCAGTAAAGCTGCCGCCTCAAAAATTGTTATTAATCAAGTTGGCTACTATCCTAATACTACTAAGACAGCTCTATTGCTCAATTTGAGCGCTCCCCAACCGGGCAAAGTCCAACTGGTTAGCAACAGAACTAAACGGGCTGTTTTTGAAACTGAATTGAGCGCACCGCAACAAGATGCCGCCAGTCAGGATATCATCCAGACTATTGATTTTTCCAAATTTAATAAAGAAGGTTCTTATTACCTAAAATCCGGCGATATTAAGTCCTATCCTTTCCAGATTGGGAAAAACATCTATCGAGAATCCTTGAGCAAACTCCTGCGTTCTTACTACTTGCAGCGGTGCGGTGTTGCTGTAAGAGATTCGGCGAGTGGGGTGAATCATCCCCCCTGCCATATCAGCGATGGACTGGTTGCTCATACAGATGCCTTCAATCAAGATGGGAAGCCAAAACGCGCTACAGGTGGCTGGCATGATGCTGGGGATTACGGCAAATATGTTGGGCCAACTGCCGTGACTGTTGGTCGATTGTTAAGCCTGTACGAGCAATATCCTAATTTATTTAGCGATCGCCAACTTGCCATTCCTGAGAGTGGGAATCGTCGTCCCGACATCCTGGATGAAGTTAAAGTTGGATTGGATTGGATGCTGACGATGCAACGGGAGGATGGCGCTGTTTACCGCAAGCTCTCAGGAAAAGAGTGGCCTGGAGCAATTGTGCCCCATGAAGATAAACAACCCCGATATCTCTATGGCATCTCTACTCCAGAAACGGCCAAGTTTGCCGCTGCAATGGCAATGGCGAATAGAATTTATGCACCCTATGACGCTAAATTTGCTCAGAACTGTTTGAAAGCAGCTCAGAAAGCTTGGAGTTTTCTACAAACAGAACCCTCAACGAAAGTAGATTGGGTTCAAGGGGACGATAACGGTTCTGGTGGATACCTAAATCAGTCTCCTGAAGGTCGTCTGCAAACAGATACAAATGATAGGCTTTGGGCTGCCGCAGAATTGTTAATTACTACGGGTAACTCAGCCTTTGAGCAATACCTAACTCAAAACATCGCTTCTTGGACTTATAGCCTCTATGAATGGAGTGACCCTTCTCCTTTGGGCATGACTGACTATCTGATGCTGACAGGTCGGAAAGGTTCAGATCCTCTAAAACAACAAATTAAGGAAAAGCTCCTACAACGGGCAGACTCTCTGATGCAAAAGGTTGCTTCTAGTGGCTACCGTTTGGCTAATCAAGATTTCATCTGGGCTTCTAATAAAAGGGCGGCTGAAGAGGGAATCACTCTACTTTATGCCTATCGTCTCACAGGCAATCAAGACTACTTGAAAGCCGCCGTTGACCAGTTGGATTATCTAGTAGGACGAAATCATTTTAATAAATCCTTCATTACGGGGGTAGGCTCCAACTCGGTGCGGAACGTACATCACCGGATAGCACAAGCCAAAAAAATCGTAATTCCCGGTTTAATGGTGGGTGGGCCTAATGCTAAGGCGGAGGATGGAATTGCACCAAAAGGGTTGGGGCCGTTGAGCTATCTCGATGATGAACGGTCTTATGCCACAAATGAATATGCGATTGATTACAATGCTTCTGTGATTGGACTAATGGGAATGTTAATGGCAGAGGCGAATTGAATTCCACATTTTCAGAAGGGGCACGGCATGAGCACTATCGGGCCTAAGCCGAAATATTATGCTCGCCGTGCCTTTACCAAAGATGGATGGGTTTTGGGCTATCCCCCTTAACTCATCTAAAATTATGAATTTAGATTTGCTGAGACCAAACCCAAACAAGATTAACCGATGTTGACTTTAACGACTTTAGTCTTTTCGGCTTCAACTTTTGGTAAAGTCAAGCTCAAGATGCCATTCTTGTAATCCGCTTTAACTTTGTCATTTTGAATGGGAGTCGGTAACGGAATGACTCGCCGAAATTGACCGTAGCGGAATTCGCTGCGAGTAACGCCTTTTTCCTCCGACTGAATTTCAGATTGGCGTTCCCCGCTAATTGATACGGCTTCAGCCGTCACATGCACATCCAAATCTTTCGCCTCCATGCCAGGAATTTCCAGTTTTAACTGAATCGCTTCTGGAGTTTCGTGGATTTCAGCAGGAGGGATAAAGGCAACCCCCATGTTTTCATTGGTGGTAGGGGCGGGTGAAAGACTATCAAACAAACGGTTCATTTCCCGTTGTAGGCTGTCAATTTCTCGGAAAGGTTCCCAACGAATCAGTGCCATAGCTGTTTCCTCTTAGTTTGATGTTGTGGTTTCAGAGAATACAGTTCTGAATCTCTGTTTCTGATATTTAGAGTATTGCAAAGGGCAGAGTTCATCAATTCGGCTTTGACGAGCGAGTTGTTCGTAATTCCCGAACTCAGGTTGACCCTTGAAAAGCCATTAGTTCTACTTGTGTGTAATTTGCCGTACTTTGATTAAAGCCAACAGGTTGCCCCCTTGAGAAGAGGAGCGACACCAGGTTCGGATGAGCGATCGCAAGAATGTTGTTAAAATAATATGTATTCACATCAGCTCTCTCTAACATTATTGGTATATGTAGCCATAGAGGTCGAGCTTTAATTAATATCAGCGCACGGCAACCAAGAATAAAAAAAAATTAAATACAGGGAGCAGTTTGCCATGATACGTCAAATCCTTCTCATTTTAGGAACCACAGCAGTACTCACGGGTTTAGCCTCAACAGCCAACGCTCAGTCCACTAGCCCGTCTAGATCAAACAACAGTTCAGTGACGCTGTCGGGTCAATCTCTGCGTACTGTGGAAAATCGCTCGGTCTCCGACGATTTCCAAAACTTTTTCAGTGGAGCTTCCCAGGGAGGAGAATATCCTACGACAACGAATGTGGGTAGAGTGAGGCAATCTCCCTCAAGCTCCCCCATTGGTGATGGGGTAGAAGTGATTTTCAATGATACTCTCGATCCCAATAATCCCCTCAGCTTCCCCAATTCGGGATATACGAATGACAGCAGACAGCTAAGGGTACTCGTTCGTTGAGGCGGAAGTTGACCGATTAACAGAGTCAATATGCGCTCGAAGTGTACAAGGGTGGGCCAATATACGTTAGCCCATCCTTCGATTTCTAGTTTTCGATTTCTAGTTGTGGAGGGTCAACCCGTCTGCATGACCTATAGCAAAAGGCAGAAGGCAGAAGGCACAGGGCTTTTATATTTATTACTGGCACATCGTCGTTTCAACCGTTAAAGCGGTCCTAACCTTTATGGCGACAGCTATATATAAATGTATCCCCCATGACCCCTGCTAATGAAAGAACCGTCGTGCTGAGGCACGGCAAGAACTTTTATCGCAGTAGCAGCACCAGAACCGCTCCACTCAGCACCATTGTTTTTCAAGAAGCTAATGGGCACAAAAAACATCAATTAAGTCTGTCCCATCATCGAAATTGACAAAAATTATTTAGAGCTGTAATGCTCTGTGAATCAGCTTTCCAGTAATGTATAGCCCAAGTATTTCCTCTAAATTAGCCATTTTGCCCGTGACATCGAAACCATTTTCATCACTACCGTGCTACATTAGTAAGTGAGAATAAATTCGGTTGCAGTGTTTGTTGATAGTATTAATCGGCTTTTCCCTTTTGGTCTTGGCAGGCTTCTCTCCGAACTCTAAATCTCTACACCCCTCAGATTTTGGAGAAAATCTATGTCAATTTATGTAGGCAACTTGTCTTACGACGTTACGCAAGAAGACCTTAATGGTGTTTTTGCAGAGTATGGTTCGGTCAAGCGGGTTCAGCTACCCACTGACCGTGAAACAGGTCGTGTACGCGGCTTTGCTTTTGTGGAAATGGGAGCAGAGTCTGAAGAAACAGCTGCCATTGATGCACTTGATGGTGCTGAATGGATGGGTCGTGACCTGAAAGTTAATAAGGCCAAGCCTCGTGAAGACAGAGGGTCTTTTGGTGGTGGTGGTGGAAACCGAGGAAACAACAGTTTCTCTCGCCGCTAATAAGCTCAATGGCTCTCGCGCTAGCGAGTCCGTCTTTGCCTTGCTAAGCTATGCAGGGCTAACTCACAATTAAGCTGAATCAGTCTCATGACTGGATTCAACTGCTAAAAGGTTTAGGCATAAAAGCTTAAGCCTTTTTTGTGTGACATAGAAAGAGAACGCAAGAAAAATCCCCCAGCAGGAGCAGGGAGACAATCTCGAAGATAATAGCCTGTTGGGTTCCTGAAGTGGGAATGCCTATTTCAACAGCGCATGAAGGAATTCAATCCCCCATAGGTAACGAGTTAGTTAGACGGGTTATGGCGTTTGACAAAATTGATAGCTTTATCGGCTTGAGCCGCAGACATTTTTGTGCTCGAGCCGATTTTCAGATATTTGCACTCAGTGGTTTGTGATGTCATAGCTCGACGTGTACTCCAAAGAGGTTGTAATTATACTTATTGTTCCCACTGAGGAGTGGGGGGTATCAGCAAGCTTTGAAAAAAGAATTGCATAAGGTCAGCTCCCCTAGCAATAAATTGTTTCAAAAAGGGGGTAATCAACCCAGATTTGCTATAACACGGCTGTTGGAAACTATTAGTACTATAGGTACTAACAATCGCCAGCTAAACCATGACCGATCGCGCACCTGCCTATATTCTCGCCCTCGACCTTGGTACTACAGGCAATCGGGCAATTCTGTTCAATGCTGAAGGCGCAATTGTTAGCCAAGCGTATAAAGAACTGACTCAGTATTACCCGCAACCTGGTTGGTTAGAACATGACCCCAGAGCTATTTGGGAAGATACGTTGTGGGCAATGCAGACAGCATTGCAAAAGGCGGGGGTAGCAGCTTCTGCTGTTGCGGCAATTGGAATTAGCGTGCAGCGAGAAACCTGCTTGTTATGGGACAAAACTACAGGACGACCCTTGCATAATGCGATTGTATGGCAAGACCGTCGCACGGCACCCCTGTGCCATCAATTAGCTAAGCAGGGTTATGCCGCTGAAATTAGCGATCGCACAGGCTTAATCCTCGATGCCTACTTCTCTGCTACTAAGTTGGCTTGGTTACTAGAGCATATTCAAGGGCAGCAAGACCCCTCTATTGACCTCGATAACGTCCTGGCTGGAACCATTGATACTTGGATTCTCTGGAACTTGACAGGAGAACAGGTTCATGCAACAGAACACAGTAATGCCAGCCGCACGATGTTGATGAATCTGGCAGAACAGCAATGGGATAGCAAGTTGTTAGAACTTTTTGGCATTCCACGGCATTTGATGCCGAAGATTCAGCCAAGTTTGGGGTTGTTTGGTTACACCCAGCCTGAGGTATTGGGAGATGCGGTACCGATTACCGCAATGTTGGGCGACCAGCAGTCGGCCTTATTTGCTCATGGTTGCAATCGCCCTGGTTTGCTGAAGTGTACCTACGGGACGGGATGTTTTCTCATTGCTCATACGGGTGAACAGTTGCCGCGATCTGCGCGACGCTTCGGCAACGCCAAGGGCGAACGCAGCAGCGCTTCGCTATCGCAAAATCAGCTCCTCTCCACTATCGCTTGGACACAGCCAGAGATTGAGAGGAGGCAAGTCGGAGAAAATTCTCTCCATTCCTCGGATTACAAGGTCGGCTATGCCTTGGAAGGCAGTATCT
This sequence comes from Microcoleus sp. AS-A8, assembly GCA_039962225.1. NCBI lineage: Bacteria > Bacillati > Cyanobacteriota > Cyanophyceae > Oscillatoriales > Microcoleaceae > Microcoleus > Microcoleus sp. AS-A8. The sequence continues at coordinate 41,128 of JAMPKV010000017.1, read as the reverse complement.
TCACAACAGGAGCTTGTATTCAGTGGTTGCGAGATGGGATTAAGCTGATTACGGCGGCGGCGGATACAGAACTAATGGCGCAGCGAGTGGCAGATACCGGTGGTGTTTACTTTGTCCCGGCGCTGAGTGGATTAGGTGCGCCCCACTGGGATATGAGTGCCAGAGGAGCGTTCTTTGGTATTACAGGCGGGGTGCAACGGGAACACATGGTGCGATCGGTACTAGAGGCGATCGCATACCAAGTCAAAGAAGTCGTACAGGCTATTAATCAAGATACCAGTACTGAAATTGCTCGGTTAAAAGTAGATGGAGGAGCCTGTCAGAATAACTTCTTAATGCAATTTCAAGCGGATGTCTTGGGTATTCCTGTAGAACGTCCAAAAGTCCTAGATGCCTCAGCTCAAGGAGCAGCCTTTGCGGCTGGCTTGGCGGTGGGATTTTGGCAAGATTATGCGGCACTCACGTCAAGCCGCCAAATTGATCGCGTTTTCCAGCCCGGTGAAGGGGTTACCCAGGCGCAGGGGAGTTTTCCAACCTGGCTCGAAGCGGTTAAAAGAGCTAAGCACTGGGCACAATAACACTTTCAGAGGACGCCAAGACGTGGCGGCAGACAAATGATAGTCTCAACGGCTGTGCCTGTTGCCTTGATGGCTTTCAACACCACGAACTGTTCTAATCTCTCTGAGCAATATGAACAGTTTGATTCTTGCTGCGCCCTGAATGCCATGTTCATCAGCAAATCGCTGAATATCTTGAATCTCTTCTTGGGTGAATCCGGCTGCATCGTGGTGTGGCGTGGGACATCGGTTTCCCCTGGACTTCGTTTCAATAGTCATTGATTTCCCTCTCGTACTAATCACGATTAATTTTTCGTGTTCAGACTAGCCTTGGCCTAGTTTGCTGTTCATCTATTACTGAAAAGTTTTGTTATAAAATTTCTGGTTTAAGAGTTGCTATATCCTTGAACTTTGCTAATCTAATTCTAACAGATATAAAACGAATTTTGCTCTAGCTAAAACCTAGATCATCCGAATTCAAATTAGAGATTTTTTGTGTCAATTGTGAAAAGCGGCGAGGCTTGATTGATTGAGGAAACCAATGATTATAGGAATGCTCTGCTAAAAAATGAGATTTTCACAAATTCTTCACACTCATTTTATAGACTCAGAACTACTGCTTATATGCCCTCACCATTGGAAGATACGGGAGGGCATTTTTTTCAGAAAAACTCTCATGTTTTTTGTTTCCGATTTGCCGAATTCACAAAATTTTCACAACCGATTAGTAAATTGTTAGTTGGAAGCTTTTGGACTACTAATTTGCCCTCCTTCCGTGCTTGGGGGGCAGTTTTTTTTTCTTATTTTCAGCCCAAAGCCCAGCCGACCGTCTAACTTGGCTGCTCGTAAGGAACTTGTAGATGCCCCTTGGCCAGGATATAACTCATTGTGAGTGGCAGCAGACAATTGTGTACTCTGTATTTTTAAGATGGTTGTGCTTATCCTTTGAGGCAATGCCTTAGGTTTGAATGTCTACTACACAACTGGGCAATCACTCTGGCTCGAATTGCTCACGTCTATCGCTTAGCAAAGATTCCCAATCCAAAATAACAAGACTGTAGGGAGCATTTTTCCATTTTCACCGTGATCTGATATCTGTTCTCGGATGGTGGCTTAAAGGTGACGACAGCAACAGGATCAGCCGTGGGAGTGACCATAATGCTTTTGCCATCCTTGTCTTTAATCGCCAACTTAAGCTGCTCGCAATTGCGATCGCACACAGCAACGAAACTATACTCGCGATTCGGATAGAGCATTACCATCTTGGGTGCTTCTGCTTTGCGAGCCAACTTCGCCACATTAGGAGGGAACGATAGCTGATAGCCCTCATTTTTGGCGGTTTGAATAGCGTGTTGAAGCTGATTAGTCACTTCTTGCTCATATTGCTCTAGAGGTCCGGCTGTTGCTGCTCTATTGAGCAGAGTGCTAAACAGCACAGCGATAGTCAGAAAAATGAGAGGCTTAATCTTCATTGTATTTTTTGGCTGTTCTAAACATCTGTAAACCTGTCAATGACAGGGAATTTTATCCTCAGTACACAGTAGACTAAAACACGTCTATATGGTGTGCGCCCCAAGAACTGTCGCCATATTGTAGGAGCAATGATGAGTCTGTTGTTAAACGTTCCCTGCGCCAGCTTGTTGAAGCAATCTGCACAACTGGCTCGCTAGCCTACACAACAGAAAGCGTTCTAAACCTTCCTTAAACGCTGATTGACGAGTTCAGCGGCTAGCTGAATAGCCGCTTTCATACTTGTGGCATTGGCAATACCTTGACCTGCAATATCAAACGCTGTGCCGTGATCGGGAGAGGTACGCACAAAGGGTAGACCAATGGTGGTGTTGATCGCTCGGTCAAATGCCATGAGTTTGACAGGAATTAAGCCTTGGTCGTGGTACAGCGCCAGATAGGCATCCGGGAGATTTTGGATGTTAGATTTTGGGTGTTGGATGGAAGATCCGTACCAGGCTTGCCCAGCTTTAACCCACAGCGTATCGGGTGGAACTGGCCCCTCAAGCCACACTTTAGGGCGTGACTGACGCTCTTGCTCTAGCCAAGGCATGAGCCAATCTTGTTCTTCACGACCCAACTGCCCTTGCTCACCACTATGAGGATTTAAGCCAGAAATGGCAATCCGAGGTGTCTCGACACCAAAATCAACCCGCAAGCACTCCACGAGCAAGTCCAGTTTTTTGGTCATTAATTCCGGTGTTAGGGTATCTGGGACTTGACATAGTGGAATATGTGTGGTTGCCAGAAGAGTGCGAAGTAACCAAGCGGTGTGGGGCGATCGCGCCACAAATAACATCCCAAATCGCTCAACTCCGGCATACTTTGCCAGTACTTCAGTTTGTCCCGGATAATTATGTCCTGCGGCCTTCCATAATGACTTGGCGATGGGGGCGGTAACAATGCCATCAAACTCACCTGCAAGAGTACCAGCGATCGCCCTTTCTAAATAGGCAAAACTTGCGGCACCACTCGCGGCTGTCCCAACCCCTGCCGTAATTTGATGCTCAAGGGCTGCCTCTACAGGAATATCGAGAATCGATAATCGTTCTGGATCAACCAATGCCTCTTGATGTTCCAGGGTTTGCCGCAGTTGGGTGTAGGTGGTTTGCAAAAGCGCCCGACTGCCTATGACCGTCGTGTCACAATCGTTCATTACTTCTGGGTCTGCCAATGCTTTGAGTATCACCTCTGGGCCAATTCCCGCAGGGTCTCCCAATGTAACCGCTAAGCGAGGACGCCCTGGCTGTGAGCGGTTTTTTTCTGTAAAGAAAGTTTTCCCGGTCTTCATTTTTGGCTTTCCCCTCCAATTCTGAGCCACGACAACCATTGGTAGCACCTATTCCTGGAGATTGACTCTCGCGCTGTTCTACAATACACCCAATGAGTCTGGATGCTTTAAAGCATCTGGTTCCAGGCGGGATGAGCAGGCTTACTGATTAGGTGTAAGCTTTCAAACGGCTCCAACGGTTTGGCGATCGCACGATGCACACGCTTGGCAAATACCTTTGCCCCGTGGGGCGCTCACCCTTTGACACACACTTTACCAATCCATTAGGAGATTAAAAAGAATGAACGGTGAGATGTTTAACGCAGCAGTATTGTCTTTTACTCTGATTTTGGTTGGTTTGGGCTTGGGCTTTTTACTGCTCAAAATCCAGGGAGGCGAGGAGGAAGCTTAAGGCTTGAGCCGATGTGAGGTGAGCAGGGCAAGCCACAGTACCGCTTGGTTTTGTGCCTCCATCGGCCTGCTGCAAAACTAGAGTTTTGGCAAGGTTAGAGTGCTTTGACTGACTTTTACATGGAATCGATCGCAGATTTCTGATAATATTATTGAGAAAGTTTAAGATTCTTTACTAAAATTCCTTGATGAATTTGTTGGTCGTAGGTGCAACTGGCACCCTGGGGAGACAGGTGGTTCGTCGTGCACTCGACGAAGGCCATCAGGTCCGATGTTTGGTACGCAGTCCCAGAAAAGCTGCCTTTCTCAAAGAATGGGGAGCCGAACTTGTACAAGGGGATCTCACCGCCCCCGAAACCCTGAAGCCCGCCCTCGAAGAAGTCACGGCTGTCATTGATGCAGCAACATCAAGAGCAACAGACTCTCTCACCATTAAACAGGTGGATTGGGACGGCAAAGTTTCATTGATTCAAGCGGCGGTGGCGGCAGGTGTTGAACACTTTATTTTCTTCTCAATTCTAGATGCTCAAAATTTTCCCAATGTCCCGCTGATGGAAATCAAGCGGTGTACGGAACTTTTCTTGGCTGAATCGGGATTAAAATACACGATTTTGCGACCCTGTGGCTTTATGCAAGGGCTAATTGGTCAGTACGCCATTCCGATTTTAGACAAACAGGCGGTTTGGATTACTGGGGAGAGTTCTCCCATTGCCTACATGGACACTCAAGACGTTGCCAAATTTGCGGTTCGTGCCCTTGAGGTTCCAGAAACTGTAAATAAGTCTTTTCCCGTGGTGGGCACTAGGGCTTGGGGAGCTTATGAGATTATCCGCCTGTGTGAGCGATTGTCAGGGAAAGAAGCCAAAATTGCCCGACTCCCCCTGAATTTACTGCGGGCTGTGCGCCAGATTCTGCGGTTTTTTCAGTGGGGCTGGAATGTATCGGATCGCTTAGCCTTTACCGAAGTGTTGGCAAACGGGAAACCCCTGGATGCTCCAATGGATGAAGTTTACGAAGTATTGGGTCTAGACCCTAAAGAAACGACAACCTTAGAAGCTTACCTAAAAGACTACTTCAGCCGAATCATGAAAAAGCTCAAGGAGATCGAATTCGAGAAAGACAAAGCGAAAAAGAAGAAGAAAACTCCCTTTAAAACTCAGTAAAGGATGTTTCGACACAGAAAAGGCGATTATCATATATCAAGATAAAATAAGTTGATAAGCAAAAATACTGGATTCCTTCCTCAAGGCATTCCCTGAAAAAGGCATAGGAGTGATGGTTGAGTGCTACTACTCTCTACTCCGTGCCTCTTTACGTAGTCGCTCTCGTAGTGAACCGCTGGTAAAGTATTGCCAGGGAAATCCTTGTTTAAGGTCACACCAAAGCGCTAGTTCAGTTTACTTGACCCCTACGCAGACTGGTGAGCATACCCAAAGCAGGCATCATTTATAACGATCTCAAACCCGCAGCTTGTCGCCTTGCCGTAGAGTTGCAAGACAAGTTGAGTGCGGCGGGTTGGGACGTTTATATGGCTACAGGAGTCGGAGGAATTCTGGGTTATTCTCGCCCTGACTCGCCGATTTGTCATACACCGATCGATAAGTTGGCACCTCCTGGTTTTGATGAAAAGATGACCTTTGCGATCGCATTGGGAGGAGATGGTACAGTTTTAGCTGCGTTTCGCCAGGTAGCGCCCTATGGTATCCCGTTGCTCACCATCAATACGGGTCACATGGGCTTCTTAACTGAGGCTTATGTGAACGAGTTGCCCCGTGTGTTGGAAAAGTTGCTAGCGGGAGAGTATGAGATTGAAGAGCGGACGATGCTGGCAGTTCAGGTTGTTCGCAAGGAAGCGATTTGGTGGGAAGCGCTGTGCTTGAATGAGCTGGTACTCCATCGGGAGCCGTTAACCTGTATGTGCCATTTTGAGATTCAAATTGGGCATCATGCATTGGTGGATATTGCGGCAGATGGTGTGATTCTCTCCACGCCAACTGGCTCGACGGCTTATGCGCTCAGTGCTGGGGGCGCGGTGGTGACACCAGGAGTACCGGTGTTGCAATTGGTGCCCATTTGTCCTCACTCGTTGGCGTCTAGGGCACTGGTATTTGCGGATAGTGAACCGGTGACGATTTTTCCGGCAGCGCCCAATCAGCTAATTTTAGTGGTGGATGGCAATGCCGGGTGTTACGTGTTGCCGGATGATAGCGTCAAGGTTGAGCGATCGCAATTTTCAGCTCGATTCATCCGTTTACAATCTCCGGAGTTTTTCCGAATTTTACGCGAAAAGCTAGGTTGGGGTTTGCCTCATATTGCCAAACCTACGTCGGTAGAATTGCCGTAGAGTGCAATTCTCTCAGACCGAACCTTAACTGTAAGACTTATTCACAGTCAAAACCTTTTAAATATTTTATTTTTGAGTTTGAGTAGGAATGGAGAGAACGTTGATTCTTCGAGGGGACTATCATTAAAATTATTGAACGAAATTCCCAAGGTTAAATGTAACGACTGTTCTTGAGAGGCAACCGCTTGATGCCAATGTCCCCTTGGCAAATATAATAAGTCTCCTGGCTTTAACACGCGCTCCAAATACGGTTTTCTTCCACGATTCAACTGGACTTGCCACTTTTTATAGCCTTGAATTTGCAAAACGAAAACATCAAAGCGATCGTAGTGTAAGTGAGCGCCAGGACGATTGGGATGCGAGCAGAACGCATACATCTTTGTCGAAGCTTTTAGGTCTTCCGCAATCTGCCCAGACAACTGTTCTAAAGCTGGCACTAATTTTTCAATTCTTTCGATATGAAGAGTTTGACCTTGATGCCATCTTTGTAGCAGGTTGGCCTTTTCTCCTGGAATTGGAGGCCCATTATCAAAACACTTCATTTGATTTTCCGGACATTCAATTAATAGGTTTTGCAATTGCTCCCAATGCAATAGCTGGCGAAACTTTTGAGGATTGTCATCAGCAATGATAGCCGCTTTTCTTTTCCAGTATTTTTTAAAAAATTCTTTTAAAGAAAGTGGCGCTATCAGAGTTTCTAAACTTTTGATATTTTCAGTTTTCCGGTATGATTGCTGCTGAGATAAGGTCGATAACTGAGTTAAAAATGCTGTCATCACAGTCTTTCAGTAAGTGCTGTCAACTATTAAGGCTTTCGCCTTGATGGCTTGAAAAATTTTTAGGCGAGTGTCATACGCCTCATCATACGTTTGTCTTACGAAAAACGTATTTCTCTGTGCTCAATATACTCTTAAGGTGCAACTCCTCTGCATCCGTAAAAACCCTGATTTTATGGTTCAGTAGAAATACTGGTTTTATAATTAATTCGATTGGGTAAAATTTATGAGCGATTTTAGTTGGTGTTATTTAATAATAAAAATAGGTCAGAAAGAATTCGTCTTGAATTTACCAGCTATCGCGTGTAATCAAAATGCACATAATTGAATCCGAAGCAACTCTCTAAGGTTTATTCCTCAGCTCAAAATGCAAAGCATCAGTCTTCAGGCGGATTCTCCTCAGAGAGTAAGTCAGTTTGAATGGAGAAGACCGTGTATGTATACGGATGGCTCTTCATGAAGCGCGACGCCACAGGCAAGTTTGTTAACAATTGGAACTCGGAGACAAAACAACGAGTTAGCGTATCTCTGACCAATACAGCATGGCGATCACTCGATCAAGAGGCTCATAAACGAGGAATCTCTCGCTCTGAAGTCATTGAACGCTTTGCCCGCACTCTTGAAGGCGAACAGTTGCTCGCTGCCCAAGAAACTGAACACAAGGTGGCAACGATTCTTGAAAGCATTACGGATGCGTTTGTCGCCTTCGATCGCGACTGGCGTTACACCTACGTGAATCGGGCGGCGGCTAAAATCCTGCACAAAACGCCAGAAGAGTTACTGGGAAAACACGTTTGGAATGAGGTTTTTCCCGATCTGGTCGGTAGAATTGCTTATCGGGAACTACATCGGGCAGTGATGGAACAGGTTCCTGTTTCCTGGGAAGAATTTGAGGAACCTATCCAGTATTGGTTAGAGGTGAATGCCTATCCCTCTACAGCAGGGGTAGCCGTTTATTTTCGGGATGTGACGGAGCGCAAGCAAGGGGAGGCAGAACGAGAACAATTGTTGCACGAGCTGGAAATTGAACGCGCCCGATTTGAAGCCGTTTTGCGACAAATGCCTGCTGGAGTCATGATTGCCGATGCAGCATCCAATAAATTAGTTCTGGCGAACGAACAAACCAAGCAAATTGTTGGGTATGGCTATGAACAATTGCTGGAGATTGAGGACTATGCACCCATTATTCCAAGTGAAATCTTTCACTTAGATGGTCAACTCTATTCGCCTCATGAGTATCCATTGGTGCGATCGCTAAAAACAGGTGAAGTCGTTACCAACGAAGAGATAGAAATTCATCGAAATGATGGTAGCCGCATTTTCATTAACGTCAACTCAGCACCAATTTTAGATAAGCAGGGGCAGATTGTTGCAGCCGTTGTTGTCTTCCAAGACGTGAGCGAACAGCAAGCTGCGCTACGCGAACGCCAACGTGTAGAGCAAGCCTTACGCGAGAGTGAATCGCGGCTACGAGGATTATTGGAGGCAAATCTCATTGGCATTATTATTGGCGACTTTCAAGGCAATATTCTGGAAGTCAACGACGCTTGGTTAGCAACTTTAGGCTACACGCGAGAAGAAGTTTTATCGGGAGAGGTAAACTTCCTAGAGATTACTCCACCGGAGTTTCGGCATTTAGACGAGCAAGCAATGGCACAGATGAAACAAGTTGGTCGCCATGCGCCGTTTGAGAAAGAATACATTCGTAAAGATGGTCGCCGGGTTCCCGTTTTAATTGGGACTGCCTATTTAGGAGGACCCAACAATTTAGGTGTAGGCTTCTTAATCGACTTAACGGAGCGCAAACGCTTGGAACGCCAACTGCGGCAGCGAGAGCAACAGTTCAAAATGGTGGCTGAAAATGCCCCAGACATTATTAGCCGAATTGATTCAGAATTTCGTCACCTTTATGTCAGCCCTTCTATAGAACTGGCAACAGGTATTCCATCAGAGCAATTTCTTGGCAGGACTAATGCCGAGCTAGGAATGCCAGAAGACATGTATCGCATTTTGCATGACAGTTTGCAGCAAGTCTTTGAAACCGGACAAGAACAAACGATTGAATTTAAGTTTCCGACTCTCAATGGTATTCGATGGTATCAGTCGCGTCTCGTACCTGAATTTGCCAGTGATGGCTCCGTGGAAACAGTACTGAGTATTGCGCGTGATGTGACCGATTACAAACAAGTTGAACAGGCATTACGAGAGAGCGAAGAACGCTTACGATTGGCACTGACAGCGGCTCAGATGGTTGTCTGGGATATGGATTTGCAGAGCAATCGAGTGGTGTGTTCTGCTAATGCTCTAGACGTTTGGGGTCTTCATGAAGGGACGGGAGAAGAGTTTGTTGCGCTCATTCATCCAGACGATCGACAACAGGTGCTCCAAGCGACGGTAGGGGCAATAGCTGGAGAACAGCCCTACGCACCGGAGTATCGGGTAATTTGTCCAGACGGCGTTGTGCGCTGGCTCAACAGTCAGGGGCAAGTCTATCGGGATGAGACGGGGCAAGGAGTTCGCATGATTGGCGTTTCGGTTGATATTACAGAACGCAAACAGATCGAAGCAGAACGCGATCGCCTTTTAAAACGAGAACAAACTGCCCGACTCGAAGCAGAAAGCGAACGCAAGCGGTTGTATGACATCCTGATGCAGTTCCCTGCGATGATTGGCATTGTGAAAGGTCCCGATCTTGTGTATGAATTTGCCAATCCCACCTATCTGCAAGGGACTGGACGCACTCCAGACATGATCGGGAAATCAATGCGGGAGGTTTTCCCGGAGCTAGAGGGGCAAATTTACTTTGATGTCATTGAGCGCGTTTACCGGACGGGAGAAACATTTATTCGGAATGAGTCGCCTGCTTACTGGGATCGGAACGGCGATGGTGTGTTGGAAGAGGGATTTTTCAACTGCATCTGTCCGGCTTGGCGGGATGCCGAAGGAACCATTCAGGGCGTGTTGATTTATAACATTGAAGTGACAGCCCAGGTGCGGGCAAGGCAACAAATTGAACAACTACTCAAGAACCTCCAGCAGAAAGAAGAAATTCAGCAATTCCTAATCGAATTGAATGACGCGATTCGTGCCATTCAAGACCCTAAAGAAATTATGTGGCAGGTGGTTTGTGCCACAGGGCGACACTTTGATGTCACTCGCTGTACCTACGGCGAAATTGATTCTACTCAGGAATACGTTATCGTCGATCACGACTATTGCAATGGTGTAATCAGCATCGTCGGTAGCCATCACATGGATTCGTTTGGTCATGAACTGATTGCTGAATTAAAGCAAGGCAGAACAATCGCCGTGGACGATGTCGATCGCGATCCTCGGACTGCCGGATCGGGGGCTGCTACCTTTGACGCAATTCAAACCAAATCTCTCCTATGTGTTCCCTTGGTGAAAGAAGGGCGATTTGTTGCATTGTTGGTGTTGCACCATGTCTCTGTTCGCCACTGGACGGAGGACGATGTGGTGCTGATGGAGCGAATTGCTCAAAAAACTTGGCTAGCCGTAGAGCGATCGCGCTCAGAAGAGGAATTGCGAGAAAGTGAAGCTCACCTGAAACTCGCGCTGAAGGTCGGACGTATGGGAACTTGGGACTGGGATATGCAGACCCATGCATCGCTTTGGTCAGAAGGACACTTCACCGTCTTGGGTCTGCAACCCAATGAGTGTGAACCCAGCTATGAGATTTGGGCAAGTCGGGTTCATCCCGATGACTTAGCAGAAGTTGAGGCAAAGCTTCAGCAAGCCTTAGCTGACAAGAAGGAGTTTCACGATGAATATCGTCTGCGTTGGTCAGATGGCTCCATTCACTGGGTCGAAGTGAGAGGACAGTTTACTTATGATTCTCAGGGAAAGGCCAAGCACTCGATCGGAGTTGTCATTGAGATCACAGAGCGCAAGCAAGCCGAACAGGAACGAGAACAACTACTAGAGCGCGAACGCATTGCCCGTTCTCAGGCAGAAGCCGCACAGCACCAACTGGCAACTATTTTTGACACGTCTCCGGTTGGACTTGCCCTGTTAGATGAAAAGCAGCGATTTATTGCCATCAACGAAGCATTAGCAGAAATTAATGGATTAACCCGAAAACAACACTTAGGACATTCCATTCCAGAACTTTTTGGTCAATCCGATCCCAAATTAGTCGAAGTCTTTCATCAGATTTACGCCACAGGCAATCCTTTCATCTCACCCAACTTTGCGGTGAATGTTCCCGGACGCAGCGATCGCCGTCCCGGTTATTACAACGTTTACTATCTTCCGACTGTTAACTCAAATGGTCAGGTAGAAGGGGTTTTAATTTATGTAGTCGATGTGACTGAACGCGTCAGGTTAGAGCTTGCCCAACGCTTTCTCTCTGAGGCAAGTGCGGTGCTTGCATCCTCACTCGATTATCAAACGACTCTAGAGCGAGTCGCGCAGCTTACAGTGCCGGAATTAGCGGACTGGTGTACGGTTCACATGATAGAAGAGGAGGGTGCGATCGAGCAGATTGCAGTTGCTCACATCGACCCTGCCAAGCTGGAATGGGCCTATCAGATTAGAGACAAGTATCCTATAAACCCCGATGACCCTCGCGGTGCTGCATTTACATTGCGAACTGGGGAATCTGATTTGGTGCCGGAGATTCCCGATGAACTGTTGGTACAGGCAGCGCGTGATTCAGAGCATTTAGAGATTCTGCGGCAGGTTGGATTCAGATCCGTAATGACGGTGCCACTACGAACTCAGGCACGAATTCTAGGGGTCATTTCCTTTATCTCAGCCGAATCTGGACGACGGTATACCTCAGCAGATTTGCAACTGGCAGAGGAATTGGCGCGTCGTGCTTCCTTGGCGATCGACAATGCTCAGTTGTACCGGGTGGCTCAACGCGATCGCGCAAAAGCAGAAGCCGCTAACCGGATTAAAGACGAATTCTTGGCGGTGTTGTCCCACGAGTTGCGATCGCCCCTCAATCCGATTCTGGGTTGGACAAAATTGCTCCGAACTGGGCGACTAGATGCCACAAAAACCCAGCAAGCCCTGGAAACGATCGAACGCAACGCCAAGCTGCAAGCGCAATTAATTGAGGACTTGTTGGATGTCTCGCGCATTCTGCAAGGAAAAATGACGTTAAACGTCGCTCCTGTGAATCTAGGGGCAACGATTGAAGCCGCCCTGGAAACGGTACGACTGGCAGCTGAAGCCAAACACATTCAAATCCAGACCACATTTAATCCGATTTCAGGAACGGTTGCAGGTGATACAAATCGCCTGCAACAGGTAGTTTGGAACCTCGTCTCCAATGCCGTGAAGTTCACCCCAAGTGGAGGACGAATCGAGGTGCAACTAGAGCAAGTTGGCACCTATGCTCAGATTCAAGTCAAAGATACTGGAAAAGGCATCAGTCCAGAGTTCTTACCTTATGTGTTTGACTACTTCCGTCAAGAAGATGGCACAACAACCCGGCAATTCGGCGGATTGGGATTGGGGCTGGCGATCGTCCGCCATTTTACCGAACTGCATGGAGGAACCGTTCAAGCAGACAGCTTAGGACAGAATTTAGGGGCTACATTTACCATCCGGCTACCATTAAACATCGTAGAGCCGGAACCCTCTTCTGATGACAGACACCCAGAAAGTGCGACAGACTTAGCAGGTGTTCATGTTTTGGTTGTGGACGACGATGCAGATATGCGGGAGTTGGCAGCATTCACCCTGATGGGGTCTGGTGCACAAGTTACGACAGCCGCTTCGGCTGCACAGGCGTTAACGTTCCTGAATCAATCGGTTCCCGATCTGCTGTTATGTGATATCGGGATGCCGGAGATGGATGGTTATGCCCTGATTCGGCAAATTAGAAAGTGGTCGCCTGAACAGGGAGGCATGATTCCTGCGATCGCACTTACTGCCTATGCCGGAGAAATCAATCAACAGCAAGCCTTAGCTGCCGGATTTGGGATGCATATCTCCAAGCCTGTCGAACCTGAGGAATTGGTAAAAGCGATCGCGTGTTTGCTTACAGCCGTTTTCAGGTAGATAGACCACATTCTGTGGTCTTTTGAGAACTGTCTTATCAATCGAGAGCGCTCTCAAACAAACGTTCAGGGGGCGACGAGGGAGACAAGGAGAGCAAGGGGGAGTAGGGGGACTAGGGGGACAAGAGAACATCTCTTGCAAAAGTCAAAATCTGACCCCCCGGACTGCGTCTCGCGACGCTAACAGTCCCCCCTTGAGTTCGGGGGGAAGCAAGTGAATTCTAGTTCCCTCCCCTTTCTAAGGGGAGGGTTAGGGAGGGGTTCTTTATATTTTTTGCAAAAGGTCTAAAGTTCAGGGGGGCTAGGGAGAGAAAGTACTATGTACGGTACGTTAGCGAAGCGGCTCTGTAGGAGCAACGCAACTTCGTATGATAAGGGTTTAGGCAGGTATCCCCATCACGTTACTTTCGGGCGAGACGCCGATATTTCTCTAAAACAGTCGTGATTGCTTGAACTCGTCGCATCTGATCGCCATAGACACATTGCCATTCGGTTACCGGACGATTCTCTCTAGCACAGATACCCAACAGCCCCGATGCTTGGTTTATGCCTTTTTCTATATCTAACTCATTATTGGAGTTGAGGTAGAAAGATGCAGTTCTTGCCCAAGCGATCGCGTCAATTCCGTTTAGTCCGCCCCGGCGTGCGATCGCTAGAGCTCGAGGAAAATAACGGGAGTGAATGGGGCTTGCCTGATTGTATAAATCCGCCGTGTTGAGCAGGGCTTCGATGTCCCCGACTGGATTAATCCCAGCAGCGTTTAAATCAACCAACTGAACGGGCAGTGCATTAAGCGCTCGCTCTAGGCACATTTGCTCCGCCAAAGCCATATTTCCACCACTACGCCCTTGGTCGCTACACGGGCCGAAGTTGGTCACCACAGCGCCCCAAGATAAGTTTCCCGGATCGGTATGTCCGAAGTAAAGTGGTGTCTGCTCCACGTAGAGGACACCGTTTTTTACGACCAATCGATAATTTCCCTCTGCCACACCAATCGCCACCATTCCTAACGATGTAGGGGTGGCAAACAGAGGAGACAAACTAATCAGGCTTTTCTGGAGATTGAAAGGAGGAACTGGGATTTTCTGAGTACCCTTAGGTTTTGTTGCAGATTTTTTGCCATTCCTAGGTTTTGTTGCAGATTTTTTGCCATTTCCAGGCTTGATGGAAGCTTTTTTGTCATCTCCAGGTTTTGTTGCAGTTTTTTCACCATCCCCAGACTTGATGGAAGCTTTTTTGTCAACTCCAGGTTTTGTTGCAGTTTTTTCACCGTTCCCAGACTGCATGGAAACTTTTTTGTCAACTCCAGGTTTTGTTGCAGCTTTTTCGCCATCCCCAGACTGGATTGAAACTTTTTTGCCATCTCCAGCTTCCATCGGGAAATCGGGTTGAGGGATAGACGTGGGTGGCATAGGAGCAGACAAATTTAGGACTGTCATCTCCTCTGGCGTGATAGCAGCCGCTTGGATGCGAGCGGCTTCATCGGTAGCTTTGGCGCGATCGCTGTTGTTCTTACCAGGCGTTGTGAATAATAAAGCGGCAAGGGCACCAGTCCCCACCAAACTCAGTAACGTTACTCGTGATAGCCAAACCCAAATAGACATGAATGAGCCATGAATCTCCGACCCAATATTTTAGCAGTGAGTGTTTGAGCCGACAGATCGCCTTGTGCCAGGACATCATCATAATTACGCATGACGCCTTAATAATTCCGGATTTTTCAGGTAATCGCGCTTTGCTCCTTCTGTCAACAGCCTTGTTCTCACTAACGCTCCGGTGTAATGCCTAGCAGTGAGAATTAGGAGGACGTTAGCTCCCATAGCAACTGATAAATTCTCGAAGTACCCAGCCCCAAATTCTGTATTCACCCTTGTAATAACCACCTATCTTCGCCCACGGGCGACCCTTACTATCGTTGGTTATGGCTTCAATATTGACTTCTCTGCCATTTTTTAAAGTATTGATGACTCGACCATTGGGCTGAGTGCGAACATTGAGTGGAGTACCCGTAGGGTCTGTTACTTTGCAAACTTTTGCGGCTTGAGCGGGTAGCCCTACAGTAATCACAGAAGCGGAAAAAGCTAGAGCTAACCAAAAATTAGAGCAATTTCTCATCCAATCTTTCTCCCTCTTATGTTTTAGAACAGGTCAGTTGTAAGTTGTAGGGTGCGTTATTTAACGCACCTTACTACTTTTATAGATTCAAGTAGGGTTATTTTCTCCGCAGCCGAGTTACACTCGGTTGGTTAGGATTTCTCAAATTCAACTGATACTCTGTCAAAGGTACGCGACTGCCATTCCCTTCGGCTACCGTAACCACAAAAACAGTATTGCTGTTAGGAGCTTTGACGATTTTGCGAATAAATTGATTTTGGAGTTGACTCACCTTCAAGGGTTGAGGTTCTTTAAAATTGGGTTTAGAAAAACAAAGAAGGTAAGCTCCATCCTGATAGCGAGCCGCTAAAAACCAATAGGTTTGGCGATTTGCTTTAAACTCCCATTGATAAGAGAGAAAGGCTGCATCAGACTCTGGTAATCTTGAGTTGGGTCGGCAGCGGTCATCTAGTAGAAATTCACCAGCAATGACAGACTTGGAAAAAGAGACGAGGCTTCCGGTCAATACAGTCAAAACCAATACAGAAATAGTCAAGCTTTGTTTTACACTAGCCATATTAACGTTGAAGCCTCCAAAAAAGAAAGAAAAGACCAAACACGCATTCGCTCACACTGTACTATTTTCACAATAGAAAAGTGTGGCTATCAGGCTTGATGAATTTTAAGATCGCTTAATAATCTTTTTTCTTTTTTTTATCCTTATCCTTGTCCTTTTTCTTTTTCTCTTTGTCTTTGTCTTTATCTTTATCTTTGACTTTCCCCTTAGTCTCTTGAGCTGCACGTAAAATCAGGTTTCGGGCAACGGTCTGAGTACCCGTGTGTTCATAATAGTTAGTTGACATGTCAAGGAAGGCAGCTACATAGTCTAACTTACTATCAGCAACGTTCATAAACTGTTGCAAGTGTACGACTACTTTTTCGGGTGTTAAGTTCCGAGACATAACAAAATTATTCATCCAGCCTTTAACTGAGGCAAAATTTTCGCCGATAAAGCCCAATTTACCAGCCGTCGTGCCGCCAGGAATTGCGCTGCTGATGTTTTGATAGGTTGGATTTCCTTCTAGTTGAGCGGTATTTAATTGCCCAAGAACAGATTGAGCTTTTAGGATGAAGTTGGGGCCAAGGGGAATTAATCCATCAACTGCAATCAGAGCAGCCATCCGGATTACGGACTCATTATGATAGTTAGCTAAGGATGCTTTAAACGCGTCAATATTGGTAGGAATACCATGCAGTCGGCAAAAAGCGATCGCTTCGACAACGAGTTTCAAGCACAGATCGATGGTTTGGACGGTGTCGGCTTTGGGAGTTAGCTGATTTAAGAAGCCCAAAAAGCTGATTTTTTCGCCAATTTTATTCGCTAGTGCGGCTGCACCGATCGCATTATCAGCCCGATCAACGGTTTGATAAAGCCATAAGGTTTGTTGATAAACTTCAGAAGGGTTATTGTAAAGTGCGATCGCCCTCTGACCAATTTCCTCAATTAAGTATCTATCCGTAACACCCGTAACCGCACGAATCGTGTTGTCAAACCCTACTACGTTTTGCCATTCACCGGGGACGATAAAATCTAGCGATCGCAGCATGTAAACGGTCATGCTATTGGTTGGTAGGTTATCGACCAACTTAGAGATAGATTGGCTCACTGATGCAACTTCCTTATTTACGATCAAAACTCGCTTATGCGGCCTATCTCCGATATTAGCTTTCGGGAGCGGGTGGTGGCATCAGCACAGCACTTCTTTCCCCCCTACACAGACAGTTCCAGGTTTTTCACCCTAATTTACCCTTTAGAGGGCGTGATATTGCTTCGCGTCGCGCTGTCCCTCTATAGATTTCTGGCTATTCAACGGCAGTATAACTGTAAACGTCGTGCCCACTCCCACATCACTTTGAATACTAATCTTCCCGTCATGCAAGTCCACAAAGTGTTTGACAATGGACAGTCCTAGTCCTGTACCAGGAATCTTACCGACATTTCGCCCTCGATGAAACGATTCAAACAATTGTTGTTGATCTTCTAGCGGAATGCCAATCCCCTGATCTTGAACTTGGAAGATGGCGTTACCATGTTGATACGAGAGTTCCAACCAGATGTTGCCACCTTCGGGTGAATATTTAATCGCATTCGATAACAAATTAACCAGAATATGTTTCAGGAGATTTTCATCCAGATAAACCGAGTTGCACTCCCCTCGAATGGCCAATAATAGCCTATGTTTACTTCCTGCCTCAATCTGCATTTCTTCTACCAGATTAGAGCAGAATTCCGCCAAATTAAACCGATTTAAGTTTAATGTTAATTTTCCGACTTCTGCTCTAGTAAGAATTAAAATATCTTCTAATAGCTGTGTCATTTCTCTAGCCGCAGATTCTAGATTGTTAAGACAGCGTTCTTGTTGATCCTCCGTCGTTTTATCTTTAAAGTTTTTGAGTAATTCACTCGAAACTCGGATGCGCGTGAGTGGATTGCGGAACTCATGGGACATCATAGAAACGAAGTTGAATCTACCTTCACTCAGTTCTCTTTCTCTTAAAAGTGTATTCCGAACTTCTTCAGCTCGCTTACGCTCTGTGATGTCGCGGGAATTGAGTACAATACTCGACCTTTTGCCAGGAATAATACTACTCTCCAATCCCACTTGATTAGAGGTGGCAAAGCGGCTACTGTTATTGCGTTCTAGAAGATGTTTTCCGACTGCCTCAAGAATTCGCCAAGAACCATCTTGATGCTGAAAACGGAACTCGATAGATAGGGCAAGGTTGAAATTTTGGACGAGCTGATTCAGGGTCTGAACGAGGTTTGCTCTATCTTCAAGGTGAATGTAATCAAAAATATTTTTCCCGACTAAATCCTCTGGTTTATAACCCAAAACCCTTTCAATAGAGGGGCTTTCATAGTCAATAATTCCATCAGCATTAACAACTGTGATAATGTCTAAAGCATTTTCAATTAAGGCTCGAAAACGTTCTTCATTCTGGCGCACAGCTTGCTCAGCTTCACGTCGCTTGTGTCGCTCACTAGCCTCGCGTAACTCCCGCTCTATCGTGGGTGCCAGTCGAGCCAATTTTCCTTTCATTAAGTAATCATGCGCCCCCGCTTTCATTGCCGCAACGGCAATATCCTCACCAATCGTGCCGGACACAATAATGAAGGGTAAATCTAGCTGTCTTTCCTGCAAAAGAGTCAACGCGGCTGGGGCACTAAAACTAGGCAAAGTATAATCAGCGATAATAATATCCCAGGTCTGTTGAGCGAGTGCGGCGTTCATTTTCGAGGCTGTATCCACTCGTTCATAGATTAATTCGTAACCACTGCACTCTAGTTCATACGCTAACAGCTCGGCATCGTCCTCCGAGTCTTCCACGAGCAAAACACGCAGTGGTCTATTTATCATGAGCAAAGTCCTTAGATAGCTGGTAGTTCGTTCAAAATTAGCCAATACATCCCCAATTGCTGTACGGCTGTCATAAATTGTTGAAAATCTACAGGTTTGCGAATGTAGCTGTTGCATCCAAGACTGTAACTATTCATCAAGTCTTGCTGTTCATTGGATGTTGTCAGAATCACGACAGGAAGAAATTTTGTTCGGTTGTTGGCACGCAATCGCTGTAATACTTCCAATCCATTTATTCTAGGTAATTGTAAATCTAGGAGGATTAGAGCTGGCATGACGCTCAAGTCACGACTTGCGTACATTCCTGTACCGAATAAATAGTCTAGCGCTTCTACTCCGTCATGGGCTACCACGACCTCATTGGTAATCCTGCTTTGCTCGAAAGCCAGCAACGTTAATTCTTCATCGTCAGGATTATCTTCCACAAGGAGTAGAGCGTTTCTTTGGCCCACCTGTTTAGCCCTTTGAGAACTAGTAAAGAACCTCCTTTTAGCTTACAGCCTCAAGAATGTTAACGCCTATTTATAATAAGAGGGCAAGAATTTTTTTGAGGTTACAAGGTGAAATAGAATTTAGCCCCTTGTTCAACGGCTCCTTCTGCCCACACACGACCTCCATGTCGGTGAATAATGCGTTGGACGGTGGCTAGTCCAATCCCACTACCGGGAAATTGAGCTTGGCTGTGTAAGCGCTGGAAGGCTCCAAAAAGTTTATTGGCGTAAGCCATCTCGAAGCCTGCACCGTTGTCATTCACAAAGTAGACAGTTTTAGCATCTTCCTGAAGTTGGCTATCAAATTCAATCCGTGCCAGCATCCGCGCTGACGTAAATTTCCAAGAATTGTTAAGCAGATTCTCCAACACAATTCGCACAAGCCTCGCATCTCCATAGGCAATCAGTCTAGGTGCGATCGCCCATTCCACTTGCCGTTCAGGTTGTGTACGTTGGAGTTCTGCGGCGATCTCCCTTGCCAAGGCGCTCAAATCGACTTGTGTGCGCTGCATCTCACTACGGGTGACTCGCGATAACTTGAGCAAATCATCAATGAGTTCGCCCATCCGCTGCGTACCTGTACGAATTCGTTGGAGGTAGTGTTTGCCTTTCTCATCGAGCTGGTCAACGTAGCGGTCTAAAAGGGCTTGGCTAAAGCCATCAATTCCCCGCAAAGGTGCTCGTAGATCGTGAGAAACTGAATAAGAAAAAGATTCAAGTTCCTGATTGATGGCTTTAAGTTCGGCTGTGCGTTCGGTAACACGACGTTCTAAGTTTTGATTGAGTTCTTTAATTTCCTGCTCGGCTCGTTTGCGATCGGTGATATCTCTGGCAATCAAAATGACACCAATGGCATTTCCTTGAGCATCTCGCCAGACGCTTTTTGTAGAAAGATACGTTTTTTGAACGCCTTCGATGAGTAGCTCTTCCTCAATAATTTCTGTTTCACCTGTACTGATGATGCGACGATCATTTTCCATGATCAGAAGCGCCGTATCAGATGGGAACAACTCACTATCATCTCGACCCAGAATTTCTGATTCAGGCTTTCCTTGGATATCGCAAACCGCCGCATTGATCATCACATAGCGGCTTTGCAAATCCTTAACTACAATGGCATCCGGGGTGCTATTAATGACGGATTGTAGGAGGTTATAGCTTTTTTGCAGTTCTTTCTGTGCCCGTTTGCGCTCCGTAATATCGCGGGTTACTGTTGCGATCGCGATCGCCTCATCAGTTCGCGAGTCTGTGATCAGAAAACAGTTATGATGCACTACAATTGGCTGGTTTGTTTTGAAGTTCCTGAAGCGATATTCGTCCTCCCAACGTCCGTTTTTCATCAAGAGTGGCACAATTTGCTCTAGGT
Organism: Microcoleus sp. AS-A8; assembly: GCA_039962225.1. Classification (NCBI taxonomy): domain Bacteria; kingdom Bacillati; phylum Cyanobacteriota; class Cyanophyceae; order Oscillatoriales; family Microcoleaceae; genus Microcoleus; species Microcoleus sp. AS-A8. Next base: position 20,859 of record JAMPKV010000017.1, on the reverse strand, counting down.
ACTCGACCCGATTGTCTTCCATCAGGTAGTCGAGTACGAGTGTACTCTTAACCTCGTCATTACTATCGAGTCCTACTAGCTGTTTACCCGCCTCATTCACGTAGAGGACTTCTCCCGTCATTGAAGCTAAGGCAATAAAATCAGAACTATTTTCAATCAGTGAAACTAATTTTTTGTGTTCTTCTTCAGTCGTTTTGCGAGCGCTAATATCTTCAATAATAACAATAAAGTACTGCGGTTCGCCGGACGAATCTCGGACAATCGAAGCGGTCAGATTAATCCAAAGGGGGAGAGAATTTTTACAAATGTAGCGTTTTTCCAGCGAGTAAGTTTGAATCTCACCAGCCATCATTTGCTGAAGGTATTTGAGGCTAATATTTTGGTCATCAGGGTGAGTAATATCTTGGAACGTTTGCTGTAAAAGTTCCTGACTCGTGTAACCCACAATGTCACACAACTTTTGGTTCACCAGTAACCATTTTCCATCAAGTCCCACCTGTGCAATACCAACAGCGGCTTGATTGAAGATAGCGCCTAATCTCTGTTCGCTTTCTCGTAGAGCCTTTTCTGCCTGTTGGCGCTCAACAAGCATTTGGGCGTTCTCCAGGGCTACGGCTGCACTGGCAGCCAAACCTTGTAGCATCGTAATATCATTGTCACTAAACGGACGTTGATTGGCTTTATTATGAAGTTCAAAACAGCCGATTAATTCTTCTTTGCGATTAAAAATAGGAATGTTTACTAGATTATAAAAAGTAAAACTTTTTTGTAGATACGGTAAGATGTGAGGGTCGCTTTCAATATTATTAGATATATAAGGTTTTCGGGTCTCCATAACCCAACCGGAAACCCCCATTCCCCGCTCACAGGTGATATCAATCGAGTAAATTTTGCCATTTTGATTGTATTCAGTAAAAACCATTTGCCCTTGCTTGTTTATTCCGTAAGTCCCAGCCGATGCTCCTGCCAGCTCGATCGCTGAAGCCATCATGGTTCTCATTACTGTTGGGATTTCCAGTACAGTGTTAATCTGATGACTAGCGCGGGAAAGAATTTCCAATTGGCGACTGCGCCTTAACAAAGCTTCCTCGACCTGCTTGTGTTCACTGATATCACGCGCAATGGAAAGCGTCGATTTAATCGAGCCATCCTTTGCCAATTCCGGCACAAGACGAACTTGATAATATCTCAGTCCGCTGGGAGTAGGAAACTGAAATGCAAGGGACTCTTCTTGACCATTTTTAAACACTTTATGTACAAAACTCTCCCACGAAAGAACCAAGTCTTCTGGCATCCCTAAGTCTCGATTCGTTTTGCCGATAAATGTCTCAGGTAATAATCCTGTTGCTCGTGTTATGGCTGGGTTGATGTAGACATGACGCAAGTCGCGATCGAACCGTGCGATGATATCTGGAGCATGTTCAACAAGCGCTTTGAATTCTTGTTCGCGTCGGTTTAGCACTTCTTCTTGATGCTTACGCGCTTCTATTTCTATTTGCAGTGATTCGTTGATTTTGGCTAACTCTGCGGTACATTTCTGAAGTCTGATTTCTAGCTGTTCATTCACTCTTTGTAGCGCTTCTTCGGCTTCTTTCCGTTGAGTAATTTCGCTTCTTAGTTCAAGGTTAATCCCTTCTAACTGGGCTAGGCTGGAGAGAGCCAGTGCTTTAGGAATCAAGGCCATCACTATCACTGCCGTACCCACTGATACCCAAGCGGTAATTGCTTTGATCAATCCCGAAAGCCAGTAAGTTGGGTGCCAGAGTGTCCATACCTCGAATAAATGAGTCGTACCACAGGCGACGATAAAGCTGCCAAACATGAGAAAAATCCAGTTAAAGGGCAAATCTCGCCTTTTATGAACAAAATAAATTAACAGGAAGGAAATTGAATAATAAGAAATTCCTGTCACCGCATCTGCTGCAACATGGAGCCAGACTAGCTCAGGTTTCCAAAGATAGCAGTGTCCTTGAGGAATAAAGCCTCTTGCATCTACAAGGGTTCGTACAAATTCCAGCATGAACTTTCCCTTATTAAGCTTTCCGTAATTAACATTCCCTAAAACTCCGCTCTAATATTCATCATGAGTAGTCTCAACACGGAAATAAGGCAAATGCATCAGATTCCCTTCCTCTCTTTTTTGACGTTTGGCAAAAGTCTCAAGCGATTGTTTGATTAGTGAATCGATGTTTTAAGCCAAACCCCTGTGTAACGGACGGTCAAGACATGCTACAACAAGGAAGATAGCTCAGGTATATACCCAGGTTGAAAGTACAAGCTCTGCCCATGCACTCTGCTACCCTTGACCCTAATCCCTGTGTCTTAGTTGTAGAAACAGACGAAGCTTTTGCTGAACGACTGAGCCTGGATTTGAAAGAAGCAGGATATTGTACTGTCGTTGCACATGATGCTAGTAGCGGCTGGCATCAAGCCTGTGAACTCCAACCGGCTATGGTTGTTGTGGATCGAGCGCTTGCTGGCGAGTCAGGACTGAGATTGTGTACTCAAATTAGAAGTTCCGGCTCTCGCGTGCCGATACTCCTGCTGATGGCTCGTGACACCGTAGATGATCGGGTGGCTTGTCTGGAGTCTGGAGCTGATGATTATTTCCTTAAACCTTATCGCACTGAACCTTTTCTACAGATGGTGCGGCTGTATCTAGAGCCGAAAACAAATGCTACGGAACAGCTAAGATTTGGGGAACTGGTTTTAGATTTGACAACGCGTCGTGCGATGCGCGGAGGGCGGGCGATTGACTTAACCATGAAGGAGTTTGAACTCCTTAAATATTTAATGATGCATCCCCGCGAGGTCTTAACCCGCGAACAAATTCTCGAAAATGTTTGGGGTTACGATTTTATGGGAGAGTCGAATGTGATTGAGGTCTACATTCGTTATTTACGTCTCAAAATTGAAGATGAAGGCGAAAAGCGCTTGATTCAAACTGTGCGGGGCGTCGGGTATGTATTGCGAGAGTCGTAGAGCGTTGGGAATGGCAGTGGGGAATGGCTTTTCCTCGGCTCTCGCTGTTGAGCATCAACCTCTCTGAGTCGGGAACATTACCAACCGATCAGCGCTCACTTAGCGATTAAGGGTGTTCCGTACCAGAGACGGATGGGTGAACATCCTTTGAGAATAAATGGCATATTGAGCGGAAAGACGTTGATGAAGTGTCAGATGGGTTTATCAGGAATAGTATTGAGTCTTTTGTTAATGAGCTGTGCCTCATCCGTGCCAGCCGAATCGGGGCAGGAGAGGCTCTTAAGTCAACAACCAACGCCTGCTCCAGTCGTCTCCTCGTCACCTACAAATGCCGGTCAAATGTTACCTATTTCTGCTCAAGCTGAGATCAGAGGTCAGCGGATTTCACTCGAAGTGGCACGGACGCGCCAGCAGCAGCAAATGGGGTTGATGTATCGAACGTCTCTAGCGGATAACCGGGGAATGTTGTTTCCCTTTGACCCGCCGCAACCGACCAGCTTTTGGATGAAGAATACTAAAATTCCCCTCGATATGATTTTTTTGCGAGACGGGCAAGTGAAAGCCATTGTCGCCAATGTCCCCCCCTGTAAGGCCGACCCCTGTCCCTCTTATGGCCCTCAAAACACGATCCTGATTGACCAAGTGATTGAACTGCGTGCGGGGCGTGCGGCAGAACTCGGTTTAAAGGTGGGCGATCGCGTCAGCATTCAATTCCTGGACAGCAATAACCCCCCTACCCCTCGACCCACTTCTTAAATTCTTATTAAGAATCTTGAAAAAAAATCATGAACATTTTATAGTTTTGTAGCGAAAATGAGCTACTCTTTCCATAGGCAGACTTCAGTGGTCAAAATTTTAGGTATTATTGACTACTAATAACCTAATCGCGCTTGAGCTATCCAAAGGCTGAGCCGAGAAGGAAAGAGTGTACGAGTCGCCAAGGGGGTTCCCGTTGGCAGGATGGTGTGAGGAGAGTTTAACAAATAACGTACACCCGGTGGGAAATCTGCCATTTTACAGATGGCTTGAATTCAATCGCTGGAGTAGATCATCATTAAGCAAACTTGGCTTAAGGTTGCCGTGTTTTGGTTTTGAGTATCCAGTTCAGCAAAGCGGGCTTGACCGACTTACGATCTTATCCTATCTAAGGGCATAGCTTTTAGTAGCGAAATTTTGTAGGGCGCTCAGCGTAAGAAACAAACTCAACTGATGAAAATCTCTGATAGCTGGTGATTTGGAACACAAGTCACAATGGTTCTTACCCTCAACATAGAGAACAAGAATCAGCAAACGGTGGACGGATTGAAGACTGGCTACCGAAGCTTTCAGGATGCAACCCTCTAATTCCAAAATAGAGCAGACCAGAGGAGGTGAAAGCAACTATGACCCCTACAACCTATACTCGATTTCTTCGCTTTCTTCAAGAAGAGTTAGCCATTCCCACAGACTCGCTGGCGATCGCGCAACGGTATCGTGAGCATGACCCAGGCCCATTGCCGATGATTCTTTGGCAGTACGGTTTAGTAACCCTTGAGCAGCTAGACCGAATTTATGACTGGCTGGAAACAGTCTGAGACTGAACCAATCGGCGAGGAGCAAACGAATCATGTCCAAGCGCTTACGCCTTTGGGTTAACCTAACTCCTAGGCAATTTTCAATATTTTGTTTTCCTTCACAATTTATCCCATATAAAAAAGAGCGGGTCAATGAGCGACTCGCTCTTTTAGTCATGAATCCAGGTGATAAATCATGAGGATTTCTAATGACTCATGACTCTGGCTGCTGCTGCCACACCGACTCCAGGCATGAAAGATTCATAGGCCAATTCTTGAAGAGTGCTTTCGAGAGCCGCAATCAGGCACAGAATGTCGCGATCGCTCACAAAGCCAAGGTGACCAATACGGAAGATTTTTCCTTTAAGGTGGTCTTGTCCCCCCGCCAGAGCAATATCAAAGCGCTTTTGTATCACAGATCTGATTTGTTCTGAGTCAACCGATACAGGTGCCACAGCCGTAATGGCTGGACTCGCCACCTCATCCGCCGCAAACAGAGGTAGCGAGAGAGCTTTCAGAGCTTCCCGTGTTGCCTTCATCAGACGCTGATGACGAGCGAAGATAGAATCTAACCCTTCTGCTTGCATCATCCGCAGCGCCACTTGTAGCGCCACAACCAAGTTGACGGGTGGAGTAAAGGGATTAATATTATTCGCCGCCGCTTTTTTGTACACCCCTAAATCTAGGTAAAAACGGGGCAACTTAGCGGTTTGATAAGCTTCCCAGGCTTTGGGGCTAACCGAAACAAAGGCCAATCCAGGGGGAGTCATATAGCCCTTTTGGGAACCCGAAGCCACGACATCAAGCCCCCAGCGATCAATCGGTAGATGAACCGAACCTAAGCTCGTAACCGCGTCAACAATTATCAGCGCTTCGCCATGTTCTTTGACATGACGGTTAAGGGTTTCTAGGTCGTTGAGGACACCCGTCGAGGTTTCAGAATGGGTGATGATCACCGCTTTGATTTGCTTGTCCCTGTCGGCGGCTAGTTTTTCTCTAAACTGCTCCGTATCTAAAGATTTACCCCATTGAGCCGTAATTTTTTCGACTTCAAGGCCAAAGGCGGCACACAAATCCGCCCAGCGATCACCAAATTTCCCGTTACATCCCACCAAAACGCGATCGCCGGGACTTAAAAAGTTAATAATCCCTGCTTCCATCGCACCGGTACCACTCGCCGTCAACACCAACACATCATTCTCAGTCTGGTGCAGCCATTTGAGGTTTTGGGTCACCTCTGCCATAATGGCGCTAAATTCGTCGCTACGGTGGCTGATTGGGTGCCCAGCCAAGGCCAATAACACTTGTTCTGGTACCGGTGTCGGCCCAGGAATCATCAGCATGTGCTTGTTGTCCATTGGGTAGTTCTCCATCTTCTCGCTCCGCCTGCTCCAGGATCTCACAATCGGTTGGCCTGTGCTGGAAGCAAGGGATTTTCTTGGCTTTATTTGACCCTTGAATCTCTTGGGAAAGTCAAAAAGTCAAAAGTTAAGAAAAATAAGTGTCATTGTTTGTTGTGAGCGCTAGCTCATATCAAATCCGAATTGTAGACCCCTTTTTTAAGGGCCTAAACAATCTCCTCCACTCTCCCCCTCCTTTGGGGAATAAGGGAGTTATCGAAACAGATGGGGTATCAGGGGGTGTTCACCAGCCACAACCAACCTTTCACGGGGTAAGCGGGATACCTAGCCCACGAGAAAATTTCTTGATGGTGGGATGGGCATCCCGCCCACCCTCTGATTTTTCTCGGCCTTAAAATGTAGATGCAACTGGATAGGAACTCACTTGCTAACTTCAGGTTTCTGACCTAGGGGAAAAACGTCGGCAGAATGGTCTGGCTCCAAGCTAGCGCTATTGAGAGACCAGCGATACTCAACGGGTATGTTAGCTCGCTGACAGCTTTGTTCAAGTTGCTTCTGCTGAGCCAAGGCTTTGCGGAGGGTGCTGATTAATTGATGAACTTGCTCTCGAACGGCTGGTTTTTGACTCACCGCAAAGGAAGTTTGACGCTCTAGAAGTTGGAGAAGCAGTTCGTAATGGATATAAGAGGGAAGGGGGATTGGCTCCATGAAAGCTGGTTTACCTCGAAATGGACGAATCTGCGGTAGCGAAACATCCTCTTAGGGGCGCTTAGCGCTTGAGGTGAGCCGGAAACTCACTCGTGCCTACAAGCCCCTGAGAGTTCTCGCCATTGAAAAAGCATTCCTAGGGTACAAGTCATGCCTTAGCAAACAAATCGGCGATCGCAATAGCTGGGTCAGGTTGTTTCACCAATGACTCACCGATAAGAACGGCAGTCGCCCCCGCACAGGCCACTCGCTCCAAATCAGCGGTTGTATGAAGTCCCGATTCGCTGACAACCGCTATACCGCGCTCTTGGAGCTGATGACTCCGCGCCTCTAGCAGATGGCAGGTTGTTTGCAGATCGATCGAAAAGTCTTCCAAGTTGCGATTATTAATACCCACCAGGGTAACCCCATCTAGAGATAACACGCGGTCTAACTCTTGAAGAGTATGAACCTCAATCAAGGGGGTCATGGACAAAGATTTAGCAATTTTGACAAAGTACTGGAGGTCTTGATCAGACAGAATGGCGGCAATCAGTAAAACCGCATCGGCTCCATAACAGCGGGCGAGGTAGATTTGATAAGGATAGATAATGAACTCTTTACATAAGACTGGTAGGTCAATGGCAGCACGAACCTGACTCAAATTTTCCCAACTGCCCTGAAAGAATTTTTGATCCGTGAGCACAGAGATCGCCGTTGCACCGCCTTGGTGGTAGGCTTGAGCGATCGCGGCTGGATCAAAATCCTCACGGATGACTCCCTTACTGGGTGATGCCTTTTTGACTTCAGCAATCAAGGCTGGACGCGTTTTACCACAGAGCAAGGCAGCTTGGAAGTCACGGGGAGCCGGTGCGGTTTGCACCTGCTTACGCAATTCCACCAACGGCAGGCGTTCTCGCATCTGGTCAACTTCCGCCTCTTTGTGCCAGACAATTTCTTCCAGGATATGGCGTGGCTCAGCGTCTGGGACTTTAACTTGATAACGAATGATGCTGATGTCAACAGGGGGACTAGGTGGGCGTCGGCGAATTTGCATGAGTTAGGTTAGGGGTCATTGGTCATTGGTCATTAGTCATTGGTTTTGGGTCAACTGACAACGTTGAACTGACTAATGACTCAGCACAGCTCGTTTGTAGGCTTCATCCAGCACTTCCGACAGGGTGGGGTGAGCATGGACTAAGTAGGCAAGAGTGTTAACGGACTGACGCTGCGCGATTGCATTGGATGCCTCGTGAATCAAATCAGAGGCGTGGAGTCCCAAAATATGAACACCGAGGACTTCGCCTGTATCTGGACGGTAGATTACTTTAGCTATACCATCGGCTTCTCCTTCTGCGATCGCTTTAGAATTCCCCTTAAAGTATGACCGAACCGTAGCCACCTCAAATCCCTCTTTCTCACCCAGTTCTTTAGCAGCGGGTTCTGTCAGTCCCACATAGCTAATTTCTGGATGAGTAAAGGCGGCGGCTGGGATGCTGCGATAGTCTACAGTACGGTGACGACCACACATATTTTCGACTGCCGCAATTCCTTGAGCGGAGGCGGCATGAGCCAGCATCATTTGACCCGTCGCATCGCCAATCGCCCACAAGTGTGGCACTGGCTCACCTCCTGACAGGACTGCCATGGTGTCATTGACCGGAATAAAGCCCCTGCGATCGGTTTCGGCACCCACCGCGTCTAGTCCTAGATTTTTGGTGGCTGGAATCCGACCGGTTGCCACCAGGCAGGCATCCACTTCCAGAACATCCACGACTTCTTTGGTTTTGGGGTTCGTCAGTTCAATCACCACGGGTGAACCCGGAATCACTTTTGTGGCAAACACACCCACATGGGTTTCAATATCACGGGGTGTGATCAGAATGCGTGTTGCCAATTTAGCAATATCCGGGTCAAAGGTCGGCATCAATTGGTCGAGGGCTTCGATCATCGTAATTTCAGACCCTAGAGCCGTGTAAACATCAGCAAACTCCAGACCAATGTAACCACTGCCAATAATGGCGACCCAGTCGGGTAGCCAATCTAGCTTTACGGCATCGTCACTGGTAAACACCGTTTTGCCATCAATCTCTATCCCCGGAGGGACGAAAGGAATGGAACCTGTGGATAGCAGAATATCTTTTGCTGTAATGGTTTTTTCGCCACTGTCTGTAGCCACGGTGACTTTTTGCTGTCCAGCGACCCTACCCCAACCCTGAATAATATCAACACCTAAACGTTTGAGGCTATTGGTAAGATCGCCGCGAATTTTACTCACCAGATTGGTCGCATGGCTGGAGATCGCTTGCCGATCAAACTCCACACTGCCCACCTGAATACCCAAGGACTTCAGGTGGTGGGCGTTCCGTAGCTCCCGCACCCGCCCCGATGCGGCCAATAACGCTTTTGATGGGATGCAGCCTCGATTGACACAGGTACCCCCCATCTGTGCCGCTTCAATAATTGCGGTTTTCAATCCACAGCTAACGGCATGTAAAGCCGCGCCATGTCCGCCCACACCAGCTCCAATAATCACCAAATCGTAATCAAATTCTTGACTCACATTCATCTGTGTAATGCCTATCGCCCTCCCTATTCTTAACTTGTGCAATCTATGAACACAAGTATTTAGTTTAATTCACTCGTTCCTCTGGCTGCCATAGCGGGAACCCTAGCAGCAGTTATGGTTTGAGTTTCTCCGCCCAACTAAAATCCCAAATTTTATAGCGTGGTTGGTCGTTGCCCTAATTGGAGGATGAACAAATTGGGCATGGAGGATGTTACAAAATTTTGTTTGGTTGCAGTCCCCAGTCGTCAGTTTTTTCGGAATCGGGAAGTCGGAAACCCTTCAGACTGCATCGTTCCTACTGTAATTCTTTAGAATTTTTCCTGCCTGATTATGGCCTTCAAACTTCCCCAAGCATCATGATGTATCTTAGAAGTTTTCATCGGCTGTTCTGCGATTAAAGGGTGTTTTGGGAGTCAATCATTATGCAAGAGCATCAGCCAAATCTACGGAACTTTGCGGACAGAGCTTTTAGGGAATCGTTGGAGCAGTTAGAGAATATCTTACCTCCAGAGCTTCAAGCCACGGAATCTGATTTGCCGTTAGAAGGTGACTTTTCTCGCCAAAACCAGCATGACTCCAATCTGTGGGAAGAAGCGGCGGCTGATCTAGCTGCCTTTTTTGAGGACAAACAGCTACCACAAGCTGGAATGTTGGATGACGAGGCTGAATAGACAAGTCCAACTTTCCCACCCAGCCTTGGGAGGGGCTAGGTAGAACAACCTTCAACCCTGCTTGTGGCGTTGTCGTTGGGCTTCATATAGCATCAAAGCGGCCGCGATCGCCACATTTAAGGACTCTACTCCCGGCATGAGCGGAATTTTGACCTGTCGATCCGCTTGGATGGCTAAGTCAGTTCTAAGTCCAGCCGCCTCATTCCCTAGCAGAATTAGGGTGGGGCCGCGCAAATCGATGTCCCAGTAATTCAATGTGGCATCCGGGAGTGTGGCGACGACTTGTATTCCTTGAGCCTGACATTGGCTAACAACCTCTTGCAAATCAGGGCTGATTGTCACAGGAAGCCGGAACCACTGACCTGCTGAAGAGCGCAACACTTTCGGATTGTCCACGTCCACACTATCCGTACTCAACCACAAGCGATCGGTACCTGCGGCGGCGGCTGTGCGAATGATCGTTCCGAGGTTGCCTGGATCTTGCAGCGTCTCCAAAGCTAGACCGACACCCGTGAGGAGAGGTACCTCTGGGAGAGGCGCTGAATCAGAGGTAAGAAAGCGCTGTGCCGTTGCCACAACCCCATCCGGTTGAACAGTCGTTGCGAGCGCCTTAAGGACTTCCGGACTCACCAATTCGGCTCGTTGACATCGCGAAGCCGCATCTTGCCAAAGTTGCTGATGACGCTCTTGCCATTCTGGCGTAAAGCAAACCGTAACCAAGGGATAACCTACCGCACAAGCTTCTTCTAAAAGGTGAGTTCCCTCTAACAAAAAGAGTTGCTGCTCTCGCCGTCCCTTGGCATTGTGCAGCTTCCTAATTTGCTTAACGAGAGGATTCTGAAGACTGGTCAGCATCGTATTTTTAGATTTTAAACTTGGATTTTAGATGGGCGATCAATCCAAAATTTAAAATCTTTGCATTCAAAATTGTGATGCGGAACCCGGGACTTGAACCCGGAAGTCTTTGCAGACACTAGAACCTGAATCTAGCGCGTCTACCAATTCCGCCAGTTCCGCTTGCGCTTTTTTCCACGCAGTTTCCTATAGTGCTGCATTTGTGAGAGTTTGTCAACTAATTTTTCTGATAAGGAATAAGAATAGGGTTAAATTCAAAACTTGTGGACGATTAAGCTGGCTTTTTATGTAGACATTTAAAATCTTTCAGGTAGAATCAGAACCAAATTTTAAAAAATGCCAAGGAATTCCCTGATTCTGGAGGATAGACCCATCAATCACTCTCTGAGCCTGACAGATAGCCACTCTTTACCCGAAGAAGACAAATCCGTGTTACAGATTTGGGGCAGAAATTCCCTACACGGGCAGGTCAAAATTAGTGGAGCCAAAAACTCGGCCTTGGCCATCATGGCAGGGGCTGTACTTTGTCCTGATGATTGCCGACTGCGTAATGTGCCCTCTCTGGTAGATGTGGCACGGATGAGCCAGATTCTAGCGGCTCTAGGTCTGAAGATAGAACGTAACGGTGACACGCTCGACATTGATGCTCGTCACCTCCAACAGTCCCAAGCGCCTTACGAATTGGTCAGCCAGCTACGAGCTAGCTTCTTTGTAATTGGTCCTGTGCTAGCGCGATTGGGAGCGGCTCGTGTCCCGTTACCGGGCGGTTGTGCCATTGGTGCTAGACCCGTAGACCTCCATGTCCGGGGCTTACAAGCGATGGGAGCCGAGGTACACATCGATCATGGAATGGTTCACGCCTATGTCCCTGGACGGAACCCCAAGTTAAAAGGGGCAAAAATTTACCTGGACTACCCCAGCGTAGGAGCCACGGAAACCCTGATGATGGCGGCAACCTTAGCCGAAGGCGAAACGACGCTGGAAAATGCCGCCCAGGAGCCAGAAGTGGTAGATTTGGCGAATTTCTGTAAAGCGATGGGAGCCAGGATTCGCGGTGCTGGCACAAACACCATTGTGATTTCCGGTGTTCCCAACTTACACTCGGTGGACTACCCGATTATTCCTGATCGAATTGAGGCAGGAACCTTTTTAGTGGCTGGAGCCATTACCCACTCGGAAATCACCATCTCCCCCGTTGTGCCCGATCATCTCACGGCTGTGATTGCTAAGCTACAAGACATTGGGGCTAAGGTAATTGCAGAGGGACCCAATTGCCTACGGCTTGTTCCAGGCCGACTCCGGGCAACGGATATTGAAACCTTGCCTTATCCAGGATTTCCGACAGATATGCAAGCGCCGTTTATGGCCCTCTTAACCAAGAGTGAAGGGGACAGCGTGATTACCGAAACGGTGTTTGAGAATCGTCTGGGTCATGTTGCTGAGTTAAATCGCATGGGCGCAGATATTCGTGTGAAAGGGAAACATGCCTTAATCAGAGGGGTATCGATGCTATCCGGTGCTCCTGTTGTTGCCACAGACTTACGAGCCTCAGCTGCGTTGGTGATAGCTGCGCTAGCGGCTGATGGAAAAACGACGATTCAGCGCCTGCATCATTTAGATCGGGGTTACTATGACTTAGAAGGGAAGTTGCGGCAATTGGGAGCAAAAATTGAGCGCGTGCAGGATAAGACTGATGCAGGGGTTGAAGCCGATCAGACGTTGACGGCTCCAAACCAAGTGCCTACGACGCCGTCGCATTCATAGACTGAGTTCGACCTCCAGAGCAAACGGCTATTGACTCAACGTCAGTCCTCAACTATGAGTCCTGTCTTGGATTGGCTCTGATCTGCCAGCCACTTTCAGCACTAATGGCTCAGCACTGAATGGATGAAGCGATCGCCGTTTATTAACTCTCGCGCTTATCTCCTGTGGCAGCCAAAAGTGAAAGAGGGGATGAGATAGTTATTCCCTCCCCCAAACTCCCACAACGACTAAAATCGATTCAGTCCGTTCTAGCTAGAACTCAAAATTTCTGTCAAAGCTTCCCTGACGATTGGATATTGATATTTAAAACCATAGCTAATGGTTCTTTTGGGAAGTACCTGTTGACCTTCTAAAACAACTTTAGCCCCCTCTCCCAGCAGCGCTTCCAGGGCGAAACTAGGTACTGGCAACCAGGAAGGACGATGGAGAACATCCCCCAGCTTCTCAGAGAGTTCTGACATCCGCACAGGATTGGGTGCAGTGGCATTGAAAACGCCCTCCATGTCAGATCGGTTTAGGGCTTCCATAATCAAGCCGACAAGGTCGTCCTGGTGAATCCAAGCGAACCACTGCTGGCCGGTACCGATCGGGCCGCCCGCAAAGAATTGGAATGGGGGTATCATTTTGGCGAGTGCCCCACCATTTCCTAGGACAATACCAAACCGGAGAATCACCAGTCGGACACCCACATCCTTCACTTTCTGAGCTTCGGCCTCCCAAGCTTGACAAACTTCCGCCAGAAAATCGTTACCCGGAGGACTGGTTTCGTCAAAGGTGGCGGTTTCGCTAGTCCCGTAGTAACCGATTGCAGAAGCGTTCACTAATACCTTTGGCTTAGGATTCGCTTGAGCGATCGCTTCCACTATTTTTTGCGTGCCCAACTTGCGGCTGTTGAGAATCTCCTCTTTTTGCTGCGGTGTCCAGCGATTCTCTGCGATCGGTTCTCCGGCTAGATGTACCACGGCGTCACAACCTGCGATCGCCTTTTGCCAGTCACCGGATTCAGTAGGCGTATAGGCTACAATTTCCAAATTGGGGAACTTGCGTAACCCCGCTTCCCGATTGCGGGTGAATATAAGTGGCTGATGTCCTTGTGCCTGGAGTTGCTCCACGAGGCGACTGCCCACAAATCCAGTTGCTCCAGTAATTGCTACTTTCATGGTTTAGTTTTTGTTACTCTGTGTCGATTTCCCGATTTCGCTGTAAGCCATATCATTGACTTCGGCGTAGCGCTGCATAAAGCGCATAAAGCGTTCCCAATAATCTTCCCGCTCAATCTCAAACTGGCACTCCACTCGTTGGAGTTCATCCCCCTCGGCACCACCGAATAAAATTTGCACGGAAGAAGGTTCAACGGTAATGACACCTTCTTCATCGGTTAACAAGATGGAATTAGACGAGCGTTTCGTAAAGCTATGAAATCGTTCTAAAGCCTTTAATGTATTGAAGGTCATCAAGACTGAACGGACTCCGGTGTTCCGATTCTGCCGCAAGCTGACGTTGCTCAGTTCTTCGAAAATTCCTTCAAAAAATTGAATCGAGGGGGTTTGGGAAGTCATGTTAAAAGTGAATTTAATATTAAATTAGTATACAAAAGTTAAAACCTCTACAGAAAATATTCTGCTTGGCCTATTTTTTTGAGGTTGACGTTTCTCACTCAATGGTCATTCCCAGACCCATAGCGCCATGATTCAATCCAACGGCGGCAGTAATATTGAGAAATCGGCGGTAGCGTTTTTACAGAGCCACTGATGAGCTGCCCTAATGGATATAAGCCGGTATAGATGCCTAGATTGATGTAATGAATTAGCCAATCTAAGAGCGTTCTCAGGCCGACTTGAGGAATCACTGGAAGTACAAGTCCCGGTTTAGTAAGTGACGTGACGAATAGTGTTTTGGATAGCCCTGAGAATTGCACAACGTCTTGTAAGAAGGGGCGGAGTACATCGTCTCCTAGCTGTTCCATTGCCTGAAATACGCCTGTGAGAAGCTGGTTAATTTGATTGGTAGGTAATTGTTGTTCGATCCCGACGCTCATCGCTCGTTGAAATAACCAGGTGACGGCGATGTTCGGTTGATAAGGCTGTAGCTGGGTTAACGCATTTTGGGTTAAGGCGTCATATTCCAGGGCTTCATGAATTCCCTCCGTTAGACGCTTGAGATGTCTCACCATGGAGCCAAACCCACCAAAACTTACCGGAGATTGACCTCCACTGCTATCACCCACGGGTAAAATTCGGCTCCAAGGTAGACGAATCGGCGAGTCACGGTAGGCAGGAAAGAAGCCAAACAGCACCCGTTGAAAATCAAGTTGGGATAATTCGACAGCTTGGTATTCTGGCAAGAGGCGCAGGTATTCCTCAAATAAAAACTCCAAACTGGGGCGTTCTGGGTGAGCATCCAGGTAGGTGAATAAATAAGTGGTTCTACCATCCCGTGCCGGAAATGCCTCCCAAAAATATTGGCATTGATTTTGGATGGGCGTAAAAGAAACGATTAAATCGCCTGTTTCATTTTGGGGAAAGCCTTGAGCACAACTACCAACAACTAAGCAGACACCTTCTGGTTTTTCGCCTTGTCGTGCCTGTTTGACAATGGGCGAAAAATGTCCCATCGCGTCGATGAGCAACCGCGTTTTTAATCCACCAGCTGCGTCAACGAAAACCCCATCGGGATGAACGATAGCACCCTCGAATGATGTCTTTTCCAACAGTTGACCCCCCGCGTCCAGAAATGTTGACTTGAGGGTATCGAGGAGAAAGATGGGGTCAACCCCAATGTTGAGAACATCCTTTATCCAGAAATCAGAGCCTTGGTGAAAGCTGATGCGAGCGGGGTTATATTCAGTTGCGATCGCTTGTTCTAATTGTGCTTCCTCTAGCAGTTCCAGTTCTAAAAATACCTGTAATTCTTTGCGGGAGATATTCCACTCCTGTTCCCTTCCTCGCAAAATTCCTCGTTCAATTAGAGCCACTCGCCAGCCGCGTTTTTGCAGGGCAGCGCCGATTAAAATTCCTA
The DNA here is from genome assembly GCA_039962225.1 of Microcoleus sp. AS-A8. Classification (NCBI taxonomy): domain Bacteria; kingdom Bacillati; phylum Cyanobacteriota; class Cyanophyceae; order Oscillatoriales; family Microcoleaceae; genus Microcoleus; species Microcoleus sp. AS-A8. Next base: position 5,399 of record JAMPKV010000017.1, on the reverse strand, counting down.
AGGTGCCACCACAGATGACAACATCCCAATCCACTGTTCCTAAAGGCTCTTGGCTCTGTTTGACCACAAACGGAATTGGGGCTGTGTCTTCCCGCAGCGCTTGCCAAGCTTGATCTGCACTCCGAAGGCGTCCGAGAAGGTTACCGGGTAGCTGAGAGAGAATTTGCTCGGTTTGGCTCATGGCTGTCTTTTTTGGCGGGGATGCTCCCTTTTCATCCTAATGGGCTTGGAGTCTGGAGGAGGAAGCCCTACGAGTGAACTCGCGGCTATACAAACGAAGCCTGCCTACGCAGGCTAAATTCTTAATAGCCCCCGAAGGCCCGGAGCTTTAGCGAGGACTTTGCTCGTATAGCCCCACCCTGAAGGGTGAGGGTCTTCTTTACTAGAGGGAAAATGCATCGAAATTTTACACAGTTGTACCTTCACCTAGTTTGGGGAACTTGGGATAGATTACCCTTAGTAACACCAGACATTCAAGAAGTGATTTATGCCGCAATAGTGAAACAATGTAGCCAATTAGAATGCACAGTAATTACTATTGGCGGCATGGCAGATCACGTTCACCTATTAACGGGTTTCCCACCAAAGTTGACTATATCTGATCTAATTGACAAAGCAAAAGGCAGCTCTTCTCACTGAATCACCCACGAAATCAAACCAGGCGAATTTTTCAAATGGCAAGGTGGCTATGGCGCATTTACAGTCAGTAATAATCAAATTGATCAAATCGCTGATTACATTCGCAACCAAGCGCAGCACCATCGCCAAAAATCTCTCATCTCCGACTGGGAACTCAGCTAAGGAGCCGCGCTTTTAACGTCAAGCTTTCTCCCCCTGGCTGATAAACTTGCTAATTATAGCCTGCGTAGGCAGGTTTCATTCGTATAGCCCCACCCTTTAGGGTGCGGGAATATTTAGATTAGAGAGTTCACAAGGGAAGGCTGATGTAAAAGGTTGTTCCTTGCTGGCAACTGGACTCAAAAGAAATCTGCCCCCCATGAGCATCGATAATCGACTTTGCGATCGCGGTTCCCAATCCAGTGCCACTATGTTTACCATAGGTCACAAATGCCTCAAATAAGCGGTCTTTAATGGCGTCTGGAATGCCTGGGCCATTATCACGAATCTTGATATTCACCCCTGACTCGTTCACCCAAGCTGTCAGTTCCACACGACCCCCACACCCCTTAAAAGCTTCAACCGCGTTTCCCACCAAATTTTGCACAACACGCAAGAGTTTGTTTTCATCCACATTCACGACGACATCTGCTGCCTGAATCACAAACTCAACTTGTGCCTCGTGAAAGTAAACACGATTGAGTTTTTCAAAAAGCTGCAATACCACAGCAAGGTTAATCGGTTGTTTATTTAATACGGAATTGCCCCGCACAAATTCCAAAAATTCTTCTGCCATTGCTGACATTCGATGAGCCTGGGCTTGAATCAAATAGCACCACTCAACGGTTTCTTCATCGGAGTGTAGTTCCTGAATCATGCCACTAGCTAGATTAATTCCGCTCAAAGGACTTTTAAAATCATGGATAACAGTGTTCAGCATCTCCCCAAGCAGAACCATTTTCTCTTTGTGAACCACTTGTTTCACATATTCGTCCGTGGAGTCCCTGAGACGTTGAATCATGTAACTAAACAGCTTAATGGCTACATTGCCTTTTGTGTTTTCCAAGATTTGCATCAGAGCATGACCTGGAATCTTGGCTAAAGTAGCCTCTTGACAAGCAATCGCCTGGGTGCTGCGGGGTTGTCCATCCAAAATCCCAAGTTCCCCAAAGAAACCATTCGGCAGAGCTTTGGTTAGGGTTTGATAGTGATTAGGGCTGATCCGTTTTCTAAATTCCACTTGACCAGCTAAAACCAGGTACAAGAAATCGGCGGGATCGCCTTCATCAAAAATTAGGGTCTGATCAGGTAAGTCTTCGACAATCGCTATGCGGCATAGTTCTGAAGCTTGTTCAGGCTCAAAAAAGGATATAAATTTATGCGATTTCAGTTCCATAGGAGAGAAAACTGCATCGTTAGTCTCACAAATTGCTTGATTTTAGCTTGACATCTGTCGCCCGTCTAAAGAGTGCGATGGCTCACGTTGATGCCTGAGCCAAAGCTAGCACCGCATTCTGACCGCCAAATCCAAAACTCAAACATAGCACCTGCCGAATCTGGCCTGGGCGAGGTGTCTTTACGAAATCCAACTCAAAATCAGGTTCCGTCAACCCCACACAAGGGGGTAAAAGTTGATGCTTTAAGGCTTTTAAACCAAAAGCCACGCCTAAGGCTCCAGATGCCCCGAGAGTATGACCTGTTCCGCCTTTGGTCGAACTAACCGGAACCTCCCTGGCAAACACCCTCTGAATCAACTCAGCTTCGTTGTAGTCGTTGAGTTGGGTAGCAGTACCGTGAGCGTGGATGTAGTCAATATCCGATGAGGAAAGATGACTGCGTTCTAGACATTGCTTGACAGCGGCGATCGCACTGCGTCGATCTGGATTTGGGGCACTGACGTGATAAGCATCACTCGTTAAACCAAACCCCAGCAACTTTCCATAAACTCGATCACCTCGATGGACGACCAAGTCGGCTGACTCTAAGACTAAGACAGCCGCTCCTTCTCCTAAAACTAAACCTTCCCGCCGCTTGTCAAAAGGGTAGGCTCCTGTTTGAGCCAGAGCACCCATTTTATCAAACCCTGTCAGTGTGAGTGGAGTGATGGGAGCTTCAACTGCACCCGCAATCACTCGCTGACATTGACCTGTCTGGATCAGTTCCATGCCTTGAGCGATCGCCCAGACTCCTGTCGCACAAGCCGCCATTGGTGCAAGCACCGGCCCTAGTGACCCAACTTGACGGGCGGCTGTAATCGCGGCGCTATGCGGCAGCGTATCCAACCAATTGTCTAAGTTTAGGATTGGGGAGGGGGAAGAAGACGCCGAGAGGGGAAAACGCGGGGATGCGGAAAGTTCTTCAAACTCGCCATGTCCCTTTGTCTCCCCAGTCAAGCTTTGAGTGTTTCCATATTGTCTCCTCCCCAGCCTTTTGGCGAGTTGCTCCCATGATGCCTGACAGCTACGACTTGAGCCAATCACCACGCCACAGTCGGGCAATGGCATAGGTAAATCAGCATCCTGAAGGGCATCAGCCACAACCTGCTGCGTGAGCGTCTTGAGGGATGTTACGGTTTGACCTATCAGCGCTAGGGGACGGGCGGGAAACTCTGGAAACGGTTGATGTTGCTGGATTCCAGATTTTCCGTTAATTAGATGCCGCCAGCTAGATTCCAGACTACCTAAAGCTGAGAGCAAACCGATGCCAGTAACGACTACCTCCACCGCAGCCAAAGCTAATTGCTCCCAAGTGTTCCAGCAAACCTCATCAAGTCTAAACTATCGAGGGGATTTTCAGCCAACGGCTTTGAAGGGGAAGAGGTAGAGTGTGGAGATTCGCAAACCTACTATTTTTTGAGATTTTCGATTCCTTTGGTCACCTCAGCTGACTCAATGCGATCGCCCTGCTGAATCTTGTCTACCACGTTCATACCATTGGTGACATACCCAAAGACCGCATAGTTTCCATCCAAAAAGGGCAGTTCGGTTAGGGCAATATAAAACTGTGACGAGGCTGAGTCAGGGGGGGTTGAGCGAGCCATCGCCACCGCACCACGAGTATGTTTGAGTTGAGGGGGAACAGCAATGCCAGCTTTATCGAAAGTTTGGCTATAGATCGGAGCTTGTGCGTCTTTGGGCTTAATCTCTAGCGGTACATAGCGTTCTTGAGTGGTTTGGGGATCGATAAAACCCCCCGTTCCCAATCGCTCTACCGGAAAGTTCGGATCTTTCCCTTGAGGGTCACCCCCCTGAACAACAAAGGGTTCCGGGGTTCGCACCACCCGGTGAAAAACCAGTCCCTTGTAGACGCCGCGCTGGACAAGGTCTACAAAATTTCCTGCTGTAATGGGGGCATTGGTTCCATCAACTTCGATGGTGAGCGGTGAGCCTTTTACCTTGAGTACCACTGTGGCCTTTCCTTCCAGTCTTGGCAACTTGCTCTGCTGAGAACTGGGTAGCTCAGCCGCTGGAGCAGAGGCTGTTTCAGCGGCTTTTGGGTTACTGGATTTGAGGGGAGTCGGTTCTTGCGTGCTACATCCCCCCATCACCAAACCTACAACAATCAAAAGTATCGATAACCAACGCTGGATTTTTATCTGCATGTTTAATTCACCGTTCTTGTAGCCTTAGCTACTGAATCATAGTAAGCAGATCTGTTCCCACTCAACAGCATGAATTACAAGATTGAGTTACAAGCCCTCTAGGGGAACTGCTAGAAAACGAGCAATTTCTGCGCCCTGATTTTCGAGCTCAGACAAGGATAGGGGCTGCCCAACGCGAGTCAGAGGAATTTCCCTGCGGTCTTTAGCTCGAAGATAAAGGGCTCTTTTTGGGTTAAGACCTTCTTTGAGATCTACTCGAATCGACTGGACATCTTGTAAGCGGCAGCTAAACTCGATGCGACGGTTCTTCCCAGGAAACCCCCAGCGAAAAATTTTCACCATACCGGTTTCTTTGCTGAACTCATTGTAACCGCCACCAACATCCAACAAAATAACGAGCCACAGGTAAAGGGCTAAGAGCAGACCCGCAAGGCCATAGAACCCCATCGCCGCCCCCTGAGGGATAAATATCAGTTGGGTCGCATCTCCCACAGGAAGCAGATTCACCTTGGTGTAACTTGAAAGTGCTGCCAAGAAAAAGCCTGTTGCTCCCACAGAGACAATGATTGCCCACCAGTAGTTACTGAATCGGCGAGAACCTAAAATCGGCTGACGAATGACGCGATTCTCGCGTTGGGTTGTTTGTGCTGTCATGGAACAATCCTGCCCCCTCTATCTCACGATTTGCATAACACACTCTGCCATTACTATGGCATTTTTAGCAAAGGCAGAGCGGATCTCTCGAAATTCTGAGGACGTATGTGTCAATTTGTAAAAAATTTGATATCCATTATGATTAGAAAGTAAACGCTGCAAGCCTTACCTCCTTTACAGGAGATCGGGGTAGCCGCGTAAAAATGTGATAAGTTAAGAAACATTAAACAGCCACGAGCTAATAGGCTAGTGAGTGGTACTGGGTGGCTGACACATCCTTTCTGAGAGAAGTTAGTCTGACAGGCTGGCCTCACAGGAACTTCACGCTGATTTAGCTGTGGAGATGTCAACAACCCTACGCGAAAGCGTCAAACTGGAATCCTTGCAAATTATTGATGTCAGAGGATTTGAAACTATGACAATAGCAGTCGGACGCGCGGCAAGTACGAGAGGATGGTTTGACGTCCTCGACGACTGGCTCAAGCGCGATCGCTTCGTCTTCGTCGGCTGGTCCGGCCTGCTGCTG